>JAPKGY010000576.1 GCA_026647385.1 Phycisphaerae bacterium
GTGAAACCTTCAGTCTTGGGACAATGCCCGCAGCAACCAGGATCACTCCATGATATACAAGTGACTTGGATAATGAGGATGATGTGACCTGGGCCACTCGGACGCTGAGGGGATAAGTCCAATTGCCGCGACAGGTTGGCTTGCCTTTCCCAGCCGG
Organism: Phycisphaerae bacterium; assembly: GCA_026647385.1. Taxonomy (GTDB): domain Bacteria; phylum Planctomycetota; class Phycisphaerae; order UBA1845; family PWPN01; genus JAPKGY01. The sequence goes on from JAPKGY010000576.1 coordinate 158, forward strand.
ACGGGCCGGACGGGGACTCCGACCCGGAGAAGCAGTACTTCACGTACAACCTTCGCGGGCAGCAGACGCGCACCTGGGGCGACGTGCCGTATCCGGTGGAGTACGTAGGAACAAAAGGGGCGATCACTGGTTTTGTGGTCCGTCCGATCGTTCGGCATGGATCACGACGACGTGGGCACGGCGTCAGCTGTGCAGGCGTCCATGGTTATCTCGCGTTCCTGGGAGAGGGACCATCCGGTCTTCAGGCCCAGCACGAACCAGCCGAGCCCGATCGTGCCGACCGCGAAAACCGTGTCGCCCACCACCCGCAGCCACCTCAGGATGGCCATCGGTCCGGCCTGGAGGAATTCGGCTGACCGGGCGTACCAGAGTCCGTGCTCGACGCTGGCCACCGTCTGGAGGAGGCCCACCGGCAGAACGCTGATCAGCACCATCAATGCCAGGCCGACGTTGATGGACCAGAACGAAAAGCCGAGCACGCGCGTCCGCCAGACGTTGTGGGCGGTCAGGCCTTTCAGGCAGAACAGCATCAGCCCGATGCCCAGCATGCCGTAAACGCCGAACAGGGCGGTGTGCCCGTGAACCGGCGTCGTGTTCAGTCCCTGCATGTAGTACAGGGCGATCGGCGGGTTGATCAGGAAGCCGAACAGCCCGGCGCCGACGAGGTTCCAGAAGGCGACGGATACGAAGCAATAGATCGGCCACTTGTAGGCGGTCACCCAGGGCCGGGCCCGGCTGAGGGTGAGGTTTTCGTACGCCTCGAACCCGATCAACACGAGCGGGACCACCTCCAACGCGCTGAACACCGCGCCCAGGGCCAGGATGGCCGTCGGCGTGCCGGTGAAGTACAAGTGGTGGAAGGTGCCGATGATTCCGCCTGACAGGAAGATCGTGGTTGAGAACAGCACGGCGGCGGTGGCGGTGGTGTTCTTGAGCAGGCCCATCCGGGTGAAGAGGAAAGCGATGACGACGGTCGCGAACACCTCGAAGAACCCTTCGACCCACAGATGGACGACCCACCACCGCCAATACTCGGCGATCGCCAGGTTGGTCTGCCGGCCCCACATCAGGCCGGCGCCGTAGAAGAGGGCGATCGCCGCCGACGCGATCATGAACATGCCCAGCAGGTGCTTGTGCGTTCCCGGCTGACGGAAGGCCGGCCAAAGGGCACGCCCCATCAGGCCCAGCCACAGGAACAGGCCCACGAACAGAAAGATCTGCCAGAATCGTCCGAGATCGACGTATTCGTAGCCCTGGTGGCCGAACCAGAAGTTCATCTCCAACCCCATCTTCTGTCGTGTGGCGTACCACGTGCCGAAAAGTGTGCCGGCGACGATGATCAGAAGGCAGACGAACAGGAAATTGACGCCCGCGCGCTGACCGTTCGGCTCGTGGCCCGAGACGGCAGGGGCCATGAACAGACCGGTTGCCAGCCACGCGGTTGCGATCCAGAAAATGCCGAGCTGGATATGCCAGGTGCGGGCGACCGAATAGGGCAGCCATTCGGCGAGCGGAATGCCGTAGAACCCGGACCCCTCGACGCCGTAGTGTGCCGTGATCGCCCCCAGCCCGACCTGGAGAACGACGAGGGCGGCCACCACCCAGAAGTACTTGAGCGTGGCTTTCATGGACGGCGTCGGCTGCAGGGCCAGGAGCGGGTCGCGATCGGGCAGCGTGTCCGGCGCGTCCGCGCGATGCTTCAGAACGGCGTAATACCACGCCAACGCACCGATGCCGGCCAACAGCAGCACGAAACTGACCACGGACCAGAGGACGACCGAGCCGCTGGGCCGGTTGTTGATCAGCGGTTCCGCGGGCCAATTGTTCGTGTAAGTGACCGCCGGCGCGATCGAGGCGACACCGGCTCTGCCCGCGGCTGCGCCTGGACGCTCCGTGCCGCAGGCCCAGGCTGTCCAGAAGAAGAACGCCCCCAGGTTCTCGTGTCGCTCCGGATCCCTCACGGTATTTTGGGCGATGGCGTAGGCTTCGCGCAATTGCGGCGGCGTCATACCGCCATCCGCCAGGAAGCGAATGTCTTCCGGGAACTCCTCGGCCTCGCCGAGGATGGCGGTGTAATAGCGCGTCAGGGCGTCGATCGCCCGCGCCCGGTCGGCTGAAACGGTCAGGCTGTCCCGATCCGGGTCGTACGTGTTCGTGCGGATTTCCTGACGAAGCCTGGCTTTGATGATCTCGCCGTCGACGGTCGAAAGGTCGCCAAAGGGCCGGTTGAATTGTTGCCGGGACCACAGGTCGGCCAGCCAGAGCGCCTCGCGATGGAGCCAGTCGGCCGACCAGTCGGGCGCGACATAGGCGCCGTGGCCCCAAACGCTTCCAAGTTGCTGCCCGCCCATCGACTGCCAGACATTCTGGCCGTCGCGTATCTGCTGACCGGTGAAGACGGTTCGGCCATCCTCGGCCACCACGGTCGCGGGAATCGGGGGCGCCTTACGGTACAACTCGATCCCGTAGTAACCCAGCACCGCGAACGAAAGGACAACGACCACCGTGAAGCTGGCCCACAGTTTGAGGTAACTCATGTCTGCCTCCGAATCGTAACAAGAATCCCAGACGACGCGGCTGGTGAAGCCGGCGCCGAGCCGGGCGACTGAGGACGTCAATGAACGGGGTGTAGCTCGCCGGCGGCTGACGCGGGGACGCGTTGGCGGGCAAACTGGGGACCGGCTCCGCCCGTGTGGCCCTTCGGCGACGGGAAGTTCCTTGCTTTCAGGCGATCCATGCCCCCGGCCGTGTCGTTCCGAGGTGGTGCCTGTTCCTGTTTTGCCCTGCGGCTGGCGAGTTACGCCTGAATGAACAGAAAACTATAGGGTCCACGATTCGGATATCCAGAAAACAAGTGAGGTGAACCGAGTTCCGGTCGGCTGGGGAGTCGACCGTTCGGCGGCCCCGCGCCCAACCTCTCCGCGCGGCGCGCGAAGCGCGGAAACGAAGCGAGGCGCTTCGGATGCGGACGGCACGAAATCGTTCGCCGGGCGGATCGAGTGCCTCTTAAAGGGGCGCTCCGCGAGCGGGCCCGCGGCGCCTGGCCGTCATGGGCTGCACGACGGGGCCAGCGCCGGGCTCCACGGTACGTTCGGGCC
>JAPKGY010000577.1 GCA_026647385.1 Phycisphaerae bacterium
AGGTGCGTCAGGCCACGCCGGTAGGCCGCCCCCTGGTCATGGCGGTCGTTGACGCCGAGGGACGCGAAGAGCGCCTCTCCGTGGAGACCTTCCGCCTGACGTTGGACCCCACAGGCCGGCAAATCCGCTCCAGCCACTTCGCCATTGAAGACCGAGGCGACTCGGTCACCTTGGTCGGCGGCCGCGGGTTCGGCCATGGCGTCGGGCTATGCCAGCACGGGGCCGAGGCCCTCGCCCGCCAAGGTCGGACCGCCGCCGAAATCCTCCACCACTACTTCCCCGGATCCAAGCTGCGGCGGGCCTATTGAGCGGATTTCCGTCCGCAGGGCCCACCGGTGAGGGCTTCCGGCCAGACCCCGAAAAAAACAATTTCAAGCCATACGCGCATCGCTTATGGGACGGTGTATACTTATAGCGCACAGTTTGCGTGAGTTGCGGAACCACCATATCTGGGAGACATCCCATGATCGCTAACCAATCCCCATACCGGGGGCTCGTTTGGACACCGCTGGTGGGAGGGATCGGTCCGGCCGGCGGCCGGTTGTTGGCCATTTTGCTGGTGCTGGGCGTACCCGCCGGCAGGGGCGGTGCCTCGATCGTTTACAGCGGACCCCGCGATGTTCGCGTGAATACCGTCTCACCTCTGAATGCCATCGATGTCGACGATGATGGAACCGCGGATTTCGTGTTCACCTACGGCACCATCAGCCCGGTCACCGTCGCCCTCAGCGTTTACGCGGGTCTGCCGTATTTCCCGGGCTCGACCAACTCCTTCGCGGGCATCGATCGCGGATGCCTCATTGGTGGCCCTGCGCGGCTGGGTTCGGGCCAGCCGATCGAACCGGGAATCCCGTGGGTCAATCCCGACGACCAAGGCATTATCGCGGTGTACGGTTCCTGGTATGGGGGCGAGTTCCTGGGGACCCGCGGTTATATGGGGATTCGCCTCGAATCGGGCGCGGGCCCGCGATTGGGCTGGGTGGACCTCGAGGCAAACGCACAGGCCAGCGAACTCACCATCAGGGGCTGGGCATTCGAAAGCACGCCGAACGCGCCGATACTCGCGGGCGCGGTCTCTGAGCCGGACGCCGACGGCGACGGTGTCCCCGACGCCGGCGACAATTGTCCGGGGGTGCCCAATCCCGACCAGGCCGACCGTGACGGGGACGGCCTCGGCGACGCGTGCGATGGACCCTGCATCGTGAAAGCAGCCTCGCTGAAGCAGTATGCATGGGGGCTGATTCCGATCGAACTGTCGCTGGATCCGCTGGTCCTGGTTACGGAACCGCGAGCCGGGGCCGGGCTGCGTCTGGAGATCGCCTTCACGCGCGAGGTGTTTGTGGCTGACGGGCAGCTCGACGATGAAATCGCCGCGCTATGCGGCGGAGCCCGCGTTTCAGCCAATGTCGTCATCATTGGATCGGCGGTGCTCGTGCAGTCTTCCTGCCCGGGCCCCGGTTGCGCGACGGTGGTGCTTCAAGGGCTCGTCAGTGGGGATGGGCTCCCGATGGAGGGAATCGACCGCGTTTACGTCGGCGTTCTGCACGGCGACGCCTGCGGCGACGGCGCGGTCAACACGTCGGATTACATCTACATCCGAGGCCGAATCGGCCAGCCGGTTGACGCGAGCACCAGCCGCGCGGACCTCGACGGGAGCGGAACGATCGATACCCGCGATTACATCGTCGCTCGTGGTCGCTTCGGCCGGCGGGTCACGTGCCCATAGCGTCGCCCCACCGAATGGAGAGCAAGCCCTGCGGGTGAATTGTTCCGGTGCGCGACGCAAACAGCACATTCAAGCTGCCCGATATCCATTGGAAGGACAACTTCAACGAGCTGCGGGCTTGGCCCGGGCGGGGCCCAGCGCGGGCCGGCGTTCGCTGGCGTTCCAATGGCCGCGCGGGTCGCCACGAATGAGTCGCCGTGGCGATCGGAAGACCGCGGCTCGATCATGTCTCGCCATCCGGCGCAATCATTCAGCGTATTCTTGCCGACGCAGGCCGGCTGGACGACAATACGGACGGAGGATCGCGACATGAATAGCCCCGTCAGGTGCCGGAGGGCAATCATCACAGCGGTATTGTCTCTGCTTTTTGTGTTCGTTTCCGCCACCGCGGCGGAGCCGGCATTAGAGATCGAGAACGAGACCTATCGCCTCTCGATCGACCGGGACACGGGGGCGATCACATCGTTTTTCGTCAAGCCGCTCGATTGCGAGATGATCGGCGAGCGCCGCCTGGCAGCCAACTTCCGCATCAACCTGCCGCTCGAAAACGATCAGGGGCATTATATCGACGGCATGCGGCAGAAGGTGACGGCCATCGACCAGACCGATACCGGCGCGACCGTGAACTTCGCCGGCATGACCTCGGACACGGGCGGCTTCGGGATCGACTTGCAGTATACGATCACGCTCGCCGGCGACGAGGTGCGTTTTCGCTCGCGGCTGACGAACCGCGAACGGAACGCGGTGGCGGAGTTCTGGTTCCCGCGGCTTGGCGGATGGACGCGGTTCGGCCCGGATCGCATGGCCCAGGTGGCGGTGCCGGGTTACCACGGGTGCGGCCATGGAGCAGCGATCTTCAAACACTTTCCGGGCGGCCAGGGGCTCGGGGCCGAGGCGGCGGAATGGTCCGTGGACTATCCCGGCATGGTCATGCCCTTCCTGAGCATCAAGGCGAACGGCCCCAACAAGGCCCTCTACCTCGGCTATCACGATCAGACGTACCGCCTAAGTACGTGGCATGCGTATCTCATGCCGACGGCCAGCGGCGATCCAGCCGACGCCTTTCTGACGCCCGAGCAGGCCAAGGGCGAGCCGGTGGGGCTTGTCTTCTCGCACGTGCGATATCCGTTCATCAAGGACGGTGAGACGTTCGACAGCGGCGACTTCATCATCCGCCTGCACGACGGCGACTGGCACCAGGCAGCCCGGTACTATCGGAAATGGTTCACCCGCCATTGGCCTATCGACAAATCCAGGAGCTGGCTTCGCAAGCAGTCCGCGTGGTTCACGTCGATCATCTATCAGCCCGAAGACCGGATTGTGGCTGACTTCCCGACCTACGGCCAGTGGACCGCTGATGCTCAGCGATTCGGCATCAACACGTTCGAGCTGATCGGCTGGCACCACGGCGGACTCGATACTTCTTACGAAAGTGTTCGACGAAGGTTTCCTTGCTCTGGTCGTACTGCCAGTCGAGCTCCTCGAGGAAGCGTTGACGCCTCTCCGCGGAGCGCAGACTCGGCAACGA
>JAPKGY010000578.1 GCA_026647385.1 Phycisphaerae bacterium
CCAGGAAGAAAAAGAGAGCAGGGAAATTGCGCCCCACTCCAGCCGGGCTCCCTCGCCGTTGGCGAAAGCGACCAGCAGGGTCAGCACGCCGCCGCTGAGGTCGACGCCACGGATTCGGGCGACCTTGTTCAGGTTGTAATCGTTGGTGACGATTCGCCCGTCCATCTTGTGGGCGAGGCTCACCAGGCGATGGTCGACGGCCTCGTAGGACTCCTCCCGGCCGGGAGGTGTGTCGAGGAATTGCAGCTCGATCTTTTCGTTGGCCTGGAGTTTGTTGATGATGTCGAGGCCGCGCCGGCCGCGATTTCGTTTGAGCTTGTCGGAACTGTCGGCGATCGCCTGCAGCTCGTGCAGGACGAAACGCGGAATGATCACCGGGGCGTCGGGCGGCCAGGCGGCCAGGACGTCGGCGATCCGCCCGTCGATGATCACCGAGGTGTCGAGGATCAGCGGGTGGACGCCCTTGCGCTGCTTGGCAAACTCGACGTAGGGAATCACGAAACGCACGTCGTCCTTGGTCTGAAGGATGAAGCTGATGGCCAGGTAGCAGGCGACGACGCCGATGAGCACCTTGGTCGTACTCACGAGCGGAGGACTGATCCAGGACGCCTGGTAGGCGTCGATCAGCAGGTCGAGCACCATACCGATGCCGAAGGCGACGACCATGCCGACGACCAGACCGAAGAACAAGCCGGAGATTGCCAGCAGCGATTTCTGCGGAATGAAGATGTCCAAGGCGATCACGCAGCAGGCGATTCCAACGGCGATGACGAAGAGGGGGAATGCGACGCCGCCGAGACTGCTCTGGTAGAGCTCGGCGTAGCTCATGGCCACACCGGCGATGGTGAGCACGAAGAGGAAGCGGATAATCGTCAATAACATGAATGAACTCCTTCAGAATGAGCCCGAGCCGCGGTGGCTGGCCCGGAAATGAAACAACGTATTCATCGGATAAACATGGATATGGAACCCACCGCCATGTAATACTTCAAGTATACCTTAGGGCCGTCGGGCTGCCAAGATGCCGGGCCCCCGGGCTATCGGACGGGGGTGCGTGAGACTTTGGGCGAGCCCATCTCAGAGCCTGGAGCGGACATGTCCCGGCGCAGTCCGCCGCGAGGGACGAAGGCGGACCTCCCGGTTCGGAAGCGAGCTTGCGAACCATCGGGTTCGTGTTTGACAGGCCGAAAACAGGCCGGGAGAATCTTCGTCGCCTTAAAACCATCTTCGGGCGGAGGGCTGGTCCCATTGGTTGAGGATTCGAGCGAGATAGCGTTGTGGCGGTCCGAGGCTGCGGGCGAGTTGGCGTCGCTTCAGGCGGCCGACGGCGGCTGGCCTTACATCGCGGGGCAGACGTCCGCCACCGAGCCGACGGCATTGGCGATGCTCGCGCTGGCCGCTGCCGGCGCCGAGGGATACCGGCGACCGGAGGCTGCGGTCTGGCTGGCTGCCCGGCAGCGCGGCGACGGCCTGTTCACCGCATCGCCGCTGGTCGAGGAAGGCGGTTGGCTCACGGCGCCGGCCGGCATCGCGATGCTCCGCGACGGGCGGACGGACCTCGCGGGCGCGGCGGCGAGCGCGCTGCTCGACGAGGCGGCGTACACGTTCTATTCGCCGCTCACCGCGAACGTTTACAACTACGACACGCGATTGCGGGGGTGGCCCTGGACGCCGGGCGACTTCAGTCTGGTCGAGCCGACGGCGTTGGCGATGATTTTCCTGAAGCAGGCGGGTTACCGCGACCATGTCCGCGTGCGCGAGGCGGCGGATATGCTGCGTAATCGAGCGGTAGCGGGCGGGGGATGGAACTACGGGGAGCCGCGGGTCTGGAACGGGGATCTGTTCCCGATCACAAGCAATACAGGCATGGTCCTGGCGGCTTTGGCCGACGAGCAGGATAGCGCGACCGCGGCGGGCCTGGCCTGGCTGCTGAGTCAGCGAGGCCTGATCACCTCGCTGCCGTCGATCGGATGGGCGGCGATCGGACTCAACGTGCTCGGGTCGCTCGATGACGCGTGGCGGACGGACGTGATCGAGCGCTGGCGATCCTCGCCGGCTGAGCGGCGCGGACCGATGGAGACGGCGCTGTGCCTGCTGGGACTGAGCGAAGCGAGCGTTCATCCGCTGGGGGTGACGGGATGAGCGGAGCGGACGACCGAGGGAGCAAATGTTTCGCCCGGGATGAGGCGGCGATCACCCGTCGCCGCTTTCTCAAGGCGGCCGCGGGCGCGGGGGCGGCGCTGACCTGGCCCGGATGCGCGCCGATCATCGTGTCGGACGGCGGATTGACCGCGGCGACGGCCATTGTGCGGGCAGGATACAATCCAACTCTGGCGGACGTGATTACGGCAGGCTTCGATCTCGTGCCGCCGCCCGACGTACGCGGAAAGCGGGTGCTGCTGAAGGTCAACCTCGTCGATTTGCCTCGCGAGTCGAGGCCGATCGTGACCGACCCGGCGGTGATCGTCGCGGCGGCGGAAGCCTTCCGCCGGCGCGGGGCAGCCGAAGTCGTCGTCGCCGACGGGCCGGCTTTGCAGCGCGACGCCTGGCAGATCGTCGATGCGATCGGGCTGACGCCGCTGCTCCGCGAGCACGGCCTGCGCTTTGTCGATCTCAATGTCGTCGATCCGGTGCGGCAGGCGAACCCGAGCGGTTTGACCGGACTGGAGCATCTCTACTTCGCCCGGACGGCCGTCGACACCGACGTTCTCGTTTCGATGCCGAAGATGAAAACGCACCATTGGCTGGGCGTTTCGCTGGCAATGAAGAACATGTTCGGGGTGATGTCGAGCATGGTCTACGGCGCCCCGCGCAACGTCTTTCATCTCCGCAACGCCGAGTCGGCTGTCCTGGACTTCAACCGCGGGCGACCGATCGATTACGCGATCGTCGACGGCGTCGTGGGCCTCGAAGGCGACGGTCCGGTGCGCGGCACGGGGATCGACGCGGGCGTACTGGTGATGGGCTCGAATGCGACGGCCGTCGACGCGACAGCCGCACGGGTCATGGGCATCGATCCGCTGCAAATCGGCTACCTCCGTCAGGCGGCCGGCAGCCTCGGCCCGATCCACGAATCCAGCATTGAACAGCGCGGCGAAAGCATCGCGTCGGTTCGGACGACGTTCGCCTTACTGCCCCATCAGGCGAGTTTGAGGATGTAGGTCTCCGGAGAGGCTCTCGTTTTAACCCTGCTGGTTTACGTCATAAGGGCAATTCGCTGGCGCGGATTACTGTTACATATTAA
>JAPKGY010000579.1 GCA_026647385.1 Phycisphaerae bacterium
TGGTGTCCCAAGCTGCGCAAAAAAATGGCATTCTTGCAACGGATGCGGAAGTGCGTGATTTCATCGTGAAAGACAACCCGCCTGGATCAATGCCGCGTTCGACCGCGTGCTGAGATGAACGGCGAACCGCGTCCGGATGCGCCCCGATTGAACGGAAACCCTCACGGAGAACGATTTCATCCGCGCGTAACTCGCCAGCCGCATGACAGTTTAGGCGGTCCCGCGAGGAACCGCAGGCGTGAGTGGCATGGGCAAACTTGTTAGCCCGTGGCCGCTGCAGTTGAGACACGGGCTAAAAAGTCAGCCCATGCCACCCACCCGCAGAAACTGTCACGGGCCCGGTGCACCCCCGGCGAGTTACCCCCATTTGATTCCGATCGCAGCGGCCGCTAGAGTACCCCCCAATACAGGGGCGGCTTTGCGAAGAGACCGCCTGGACCCGTTCGCTCGTTTGTGAGGTTGGGATATGAAACTTGATGCCCGCCGAATCCGGCTTCTGGCCTTGGTCATTGCCACCGTCGCGCTCGGCGCGTGGGGCGCCGGCTGCAGCAGAGATAGCGACAAACCGAAGTACATCCAGCGCGGCGGGCGGGTCTCCAGCATCAACAAGGAGACCGGCGAAGTGAAGATGTGGTACTACCACCCCAAAGAGAAACAGGAGAGGGAGATCTCAGGACGACTCGACCCGGACATCGAGGTTTTCATCAACGGAGAAGCCGCCGGCGTCGACGACGTCAGGATTGACGACAAGATCGTGGTGACCGGCCGGATCGAGGGGTCGGATACCGATAAGCGGTTCATCGCCGTCCGCGTTGACGTGGAAAGGCCGGTCAGCGAGACCATGTCGACCGCCTCCGAGCCCGCCGCCGGCCCGTAGCCCCTCGGCGAACGCACGCCTCGACAACGCGCCGCGGGCGTCAGCGCTCATCGCCGCGGCGACCCGAGCCGCCTCTCGGATCGCGAGAATTCACCTGCCTGGCCGCAAAACGCCGGCGCAAACGCTCCCTGCCCGCGATCCTGTTCGACCGGGACGGCAAGACCGGGTGCCCTACTTCTTGTTCTTGTAATAGTCCACGTTGATTTGAATGTAGTTATGCCACTGCGCGGGGAGTTCGTCCTCGGGGAAGATGGCCTTGACCGGGCATTCGTCGACGCACAGGCCGCAGTCGATGCACGTATCCGGATCGATGTAGAGTTGCGTGGCCGATTCGAAGTCGGCCTCTTCCTTCGTCGGATGGATGCAGTCGACGGGGCAGACGGCCACACAGGCGGTATCCTTGGTGTTAATGCACGGCTCGGCGATGTAGTGCGACATGGTACCTCCCATAGGCCCGGAGCGCTTCTCCGGGCGATCATGCGGATCGTCAGGCAGATTATAGCGCCCCGCGTGGATCGGGCAATGGAAGCAGGCACACGGTACCCGCGCCGTCAATCCAGCATCCGCACGCCGAAGGCGGCGGCACCGGGCGAGCTGCCGGCCAGGATCGTCGCTCGCTTGCCCGTCCGCGAGGCGTAGGTGGCGCAGGCCTCTTCGAGGGCCGCCATGGCCGCCGGTTGTCTGCTCATGAGCACCGCGAGACTCCCGCCGCAGCCGCCGCCCGTGATTTTCGCGCCGTACAGGCCGCGGGCCGGCCCCTGCTGGCGAACCAGGTTTACCAGAACGTCCGTCTCGATGCTCCCCATGCCGCAGCGCTGCCCGTAACTCCAATGCGAGGCATACAGCAACTCGCCCGCCTCGACCAGGGCGTCGCGCTCGCCCGTCCGGCGGACCCGCGAAAGACGCTCCATGAACCGGTGCGTCCGATCGTTCTCGTAAATGTGGTGCTCGGTGCGCGAGCGGATTTTGTAGATGCGCTCCGGATCCAGGGTGACGTCCAGACCGTCCAGTTGCCCGAACTCCGCCACGAAATCGCGCCCCCGTCTCTTGACCGGCAGTTCGTTCCGGAACCGGCGAACGTATTCGCTCGGAGCGATGTTCGCGAGGTATCCTCCGGTCGGATCGCCGACGGCGCCGGACTGGCGGAGAAGCCCGTCGATCACGAACTTGCCGAGCAGGGAGGCCGTTCGATTGTCCGCGTAGCGCTGACGGAAGAGCGGCAGGCGGAATCCGGTCTCCACCGCCACGATGCGCACGTCCGGCGGAAGACTGACCGTGCCGAGCACGTCGTCGGGTTGACAGCGCACCTGCAAGAGCGCGTCGGCCTCGCCCCAAAGGCATGGCACGTGATCGACCAGACCCGCCTGGGCGCCGACGATCTCGAGGTTCGCCGTTCGACAGGCGGCGATCAACTGATAGTCAGTGACCTCGGCGTCGAACAAGGCCGTCACCGCCTTGGCGGTCGCCACCTGAATCGCCGCCGACGAGGCGAGCCCCGCCTCGGAAGGTATGTCCGACTGCAACAGAACCGTCACGCCGCCGGCCAGGTGAGGCAGCGCGCCCGATTCGAGCAGCGTGTAGCACACACCGGCCACATGCCGCACCCAGGAGCAGGACGCAAACCGCGATGCGAAGGCGTCGGCCGTCACCAATTGCCCGTCGGACTGATAGAGGCACGAAAGAGGAAACTCGAACCGCGGGGCACCCTCCCCGTTCCACCCGATGGACTCGACGTAAACCTTCTGATCGTCCCGGCGCCCCGCCGCCACCAGCGCGCCGCGGGCGATCGGCAACTGCAGGGCCAGCGCCCCGCTGTAGTCCGCCATTCCGCCCATGAAATCAAGACGCCCGGGCGCGCGGGTCACAAGTTGCATCCGCCCGCCATCCGCGGGCCAGCGCGATCGACAGGTTTCGAGGAACTGCTCGAAGCCAGCGACCTCGCCGTTCGCGGTTCCGGGTAACGCCACAGTTGCCCTTTCCAATGGACTCACCTTCCCGATCTTGCAATCAACCTCACTCGAGGTCAACGTCACAACCGCACGGTCAAAGAATCCATGCCATCGGCGTACATGTTCGGCCAAACGGCCATTGGGTCGCGGACCCGAAAGGCGGCCCGCGTCAGGTCATGCGTCCGGCTGGTTGCACACCTGCTGCAAGACCCGTTCCTCGGCATAGATGGGCGTATCGCTGCCCACCCCCAGTGCGATCGCATCCGAGGGCCGGGCGTCCACCTCGACCATCTCCCCCTTCCGTCGAATAACCAGCTTGGCATAAAACGTGTGATCCCGCAAATCGTGAACCACGATCTTTTCGAGTTCCCCGCCAAGGTCGCTGATCACGCTGGCCAGCAGATCGTGCGTCAATGG
>JAPKGY010000058.1 GCA_026647385.1 Phycisphaerae bacterium
ACACGATCGTGAATTGGACGATCTGTTCGCGGCGTATCGCGAGGCGTGCGCACCGCCCGAAGCGCGGGCGGATTTCATGCCGCGCCTGTGGGAACGGATCGAAGGCCGCCGGCGGTGGTTCGATCCCCTGTGGCGCTGGGCCAATGGGTTGGCCGCCGTCGCGGCGTTCGCGAGCCTTTTCTTTGTGTTGTTGCAGGTGCTGCCGGCCAAGTCCTCGCTCACGGCCACGCGGAGCTATGTGGAGTTGCTCGCCGAGCAGCACGAGTCCGAAGAGATGGAGATTCAACTGGCATCCTGGTCGCCGGCCGGGCGGCCGGGCGCCGATGGAGCAGGTAGATGAACCGTTCGCCGGCCAAGGCCTTTCTAGCCCTCGGGCTCGTGTTTGTCAGCGGTGTCGTCCTGGGGGGGCTGGGGCAGCGCTATTTCAGCCTCCGCGAGGTTGAGGCCAGCAGGCCGCGCAGACCGAGCATGGAGGAGATGCGGAGAATGTACATCCAGGAGATGACGGACCGCCTCAACCTCAACTCACGACAACTTGAAGACTTGCGAGTCGTGCTCGATCAGACCGACGCCAAGTACAGGGAGGTGCGAGAGAATCGACCAGTTGTGCTTGTACCTCCGCGGGCGCGTCCTTGGTGTATTCGAGGAGCCTCTGCAACGCGACCGGCGAAGCGGGCCGGCAGAAGCGGTGCGGGGCGGGGACGACGCGCTCCGGTGTCCCTGCACGCGGATGTGTCGGAAAGTGCAGGCCCGGGTTGGGGTGCTTGGCCAGATCAGCGAGAGATCGCGGTAGAGCCATCGAATCACCTGTCGGGCAACCTGATCCCGTCGAAGCCCTGGGACCGCTCCGCCTATGCCGCTACATCCCGCGGAACCGTTTATTCCAGTCACGCCGCCGCTTCACTGGTTTCGCGTTGGCCGCCTTCGAACTTGACGCTGACCCGCTTGCTGACGCCGGCCTCCTGCATGGTGATGCCATAGAGTACGTCGGCGATCGACATGGTCGGCTTCTGGTGAGTGATGATGACGAACTGCGTTCGGTCGAGGAACTCCTGCACGATGCGGTTGAATCGCTCGTTGTTGGCCTCGTCCAGGGCGGCGTCGACCTCGTCCAGCAGCGCGAACGGCGAAGGCCTGCTCTTGAAGATGGCCATCAGCAGCGCGATGGCGGCCATCGTCTTCTCGCCGCCCGACAGCAGCGAATTCGTCCGCAGTTCCTTGCCCGGCGGGCGGGCCATGATCTCGATGCCGGCCTCCAGGACGTCCAGCGGCTGCCCTTCGGGCGGCTGCTCGAACATGATGTCGGCCTTGCCGCCGCCGAAGAGCTTGCGGAACATTTCGTTGAAGTTCGCACGGACGGCCTCGAACGTCTGCGCGAACCGTTCGCGGCACTCCGTGTTCAGCTCCTCGATCAGGGCCTCAAGCTGCTGCTTGGCATTCCGCAGATCGTCGCGCTGGCCGCCGAGGAAGCTCGACCGCTGCTCCAGTTCCTCCTGCTCGGCGATGGCATCGAGATTGACGTTGCCCAGTCGCTGGATCTTGCCTTTCAGTTCCTCGATCTCGGCTTCGACGGCCTCCCAGTCCTGATCCTGATGCTCGTAGCTCGCGTAGGCTTCGGCCAGGTCGATGTTCAACTCGTCGCGTACGCGCGCCGTCAATTCCTCGATTCGAATCGTGCATTCGCGCAGATCCATCTGCCGGGCATTGGACGTCGCCTCGACCTCCTCGAGCGTCACGCGGTCGTTCTTGACGTGGCCGGCCAGATCCTCGATCTCCCGGGCGATCCGCTCGCGAGCGTGGCCGCGTTCGAGTACCCGGCGATCCAGCTTCTCCTTCTCCGCGTACAGATCCGCCAGGCGGGCCTGGGCCGCCAGGATGGTACGTTCCGCCTGAGTGATCCGGGCGGTCGCCTGCTCCACCTCCTGGGCGGCCAGGCGGACCGCATCCTCGCTCGCCTGGCGGGCGGCCCGCAAATCGCGCAGCCGATCGCTCAGGGTCGAGCGTTGCTGCCCGAGTTCAGCCGCCTGCACCTTCGCCCGCGTCAGCAGGTCCGACAGGCGAGTCCGCTCCATCCGTATCCGGTTGATCTGCCCCTGGATCTCCTCGACCTGCTGGTGCCGCCGTGCGTTTTCCTGCTCCATTTCAGCCAGGGACTCGCGGCCGCCCGCCGCACGCTGCAGCGTCTCGCCGATGCGCAGCTCGATCGCCTCGATCTCCGCCGAGATCTCCGGCCCGGTTCGGGTGAGCCGGTCGATGGCGTTCTGCGTCGCGCCGCGGGCGGCGCCGTTTTCAGCCTCGGCGGCCCGGACGTCCGCCCGGTTGTTGCGGAGTTCCTGCTGCTCGTGCTGCAGACGGGCGGCTTCAGCCGAGGCCTCTTCCAGCCGCCGCGACATGTCCGCGATTCGGCCGTCGACCTCGGCGATCTGCGCGTCGATCTCCCGCAGCTCGCTCTTGCGGGAGATCAGGCCGGTTCGACCGCCGGCCGGTCCCAGCTGGCAGATCCCCCGCGGGTCGAGCAACTCGCCGCTCAACGTCACGTACCGATATTGCGGCGGATTCCGCTCCGCCATGCGCAGGCCGTCCGCCAGCGTTCGCACAATGATGGTGTGGCCCAGCAGATGGCGCACGAGGCGGTCGCATCGCTCCTCGTATCGCACGAGGTCGATGGCCTTGGCGACGAACCCTTCCTGCTGCGAAAAATCGCGCCCGTCGATGAAGGCCGGCAGCCGATCCAGGCAAATCGTCGGAATCCGCCCCGGGAAGTCGCCGAGGATCTCGGCGTCCGCGAAAAGGCGCGCGCTGTCTTCGACCACGAGGTACTGGTCGTACTCGCCCAGCGCGGTCTCGATCAGCGCCGCATGGGCGACGTCCGCCGCGATCAGATCCGCCACCATGCCCCAGACATATCCGAACGTCAGGCCGGTCGCGTCCTGCTCCTTGCGATGGAGCAGTTCTTTCACCCCCGCGTCGACGCCCTCGAACTTCGATTCGAGATCCTGCAGGGTCTGCTTCCGGCTGAGCATGCCGCTGCGATGCTCCTTGGCGGCCGTCAGTTCGCGGTTCAACTCGGCCTGATTCGCGCCGAGCTGCTCGGATTCGTGCTGCCTGGCCTCCAGTTGGCGGTTTAATTCTCCGATCCGCTCCGCCAGCTCATGCGCCCGCCGATCCTGGTTTGCCCGCGTGGCCATCAGATCGGCCAATTCCGCCTGTACCTGCTGCTGGCGGACGATGAGCCGTTCCTTTTCACCCTGCAGGCGTTCGTGATCGCGTTCCAGCGACTGCACCTGGTTGTGCAGGTGGGTCGATCGCCGCATCAGCTCGATGATGGCCGCCTTCTCGTCTTCCGATCGCGACTCGAGCGCTGCCAATTCCCGGGCAAGTGCGCCATCCTCGCCAGCCAGGCGATCCTCCTCTGCGTGGGCGGCCTGCAATCGCTCGTGCAGCCCCGCCAGGTCGGCTTCCACCGCATCGGCGTCCTTCTGCTGACGGAACACCCGCTGCCGTTCGCCCGCCAACCGTTCGCGCTCCCGGGCTTCCACCTTGATAAGCATTTCCATCTGCTGCCGTGACTGTTCGACGCGCTCGCGTTTTTCGGTGATCTCCGCCGTGTTGCTCAGCACCTGGCGCTGCAAGTCCTGGCGTTCACCCTCGATGCCGTCGAGTTGCGACCGCAACTGGGCCTCGCGGGCTTCCGCCTCCGAAATGGCGGTGCGAAGGCGGGTCACCTCGTCGCTCAGCCGATCGACCTCGTCCCGCAACGACCCGGACTGCTGCGTCAGCCGGTGATACTCCGCCAGCGAGTACGTCGCCCGCTTTTCCCGGAGTTGCCGGTCGTACTGCTGCCAGCTCCGCGCTTTGCCGGCCTGGTACTTGATCGACCGCAGACGCCGATCGACCTCGTCCACGATATCCTCGAGCCGCAGCAGATTCTGCTCGACGCGCTGGAGCTTGCGCTCCGCCTCTTTCTTCCGCGCCTTGTACCGGCTGATGCCCGCCGCCTCCTCGAACACGATGCGCCGCTGCTCCGGGTTGGCCTGGATCAGATAAGAAACCTTGCCCTGCTCGATGATCGAATACCCGGTGACGCCCATGCCCGTGTCGCGCAGCAGTTCCTTGATGTCCTTGAGCCGGACAGCCTCCTTGTTGATGAGGTATTCGCTCTCGCCGGTGCGATACAGACGGCGCGTAATGGTGACTTCGTCGTTATCGACGCCCAAGGCGCGATCGGCGTTGTCGAAGGTGAGATCGACCTGGGCAAAGGCGGCAGACTTGCGCGTACCCGAGCCGAAGAAAATCACGTCCTGCATCTGGTCGCCGCGCAGACTCTTGGCGCTCTGATCGCCGAGCACCCACTTGATCGCGTCGACGACGTTGCTCTTGCCGCAGCCGTTCGGACCGACAATGCCGGTCACGCCCCGCTGAAACTCAAACTCCAGCCGGTCGGCAAAGCTCTTGAATCCTTCGCAGGTAAGTCGCTTTAGAAACATGGGTGTAGAGGCACCTCCATGCACCTATGCCTACCCGACTGCTCCCAGCCGGTCGCGGTCGCGCCGTCGCAGCCTGCGTTGCGCGTCCTTTCCACCTCGGCGAACGCCTGTGTTCAACGTCCGCTCGGGCACTACGCGCGGCGCCGCTAAACACTTATCGGCAGACGGTTTACCGCCTTGCCGCCATTGGCCTGTAATGTACCCGCCATATATGGGTTTGCCAAGCCGGAATCCCAAGATTTTGTGGAGACTTGACGGATTTCGGGCCCTGGCCTGCCCGAATTCAGCCCGCCTGCCGGGTCAGTTCGTCGATAATCGCCGGGCCACCCGAACAGCCAATCCGGGTCGCCCCGGCTTCAACCATGGCCAGGAGGTCCGCAGCCGTCCGGATCCCGCCTGAAGCCTTGACCTGCAACGGGGCGGCATGGTGCTTCAGCAGGCGGACGTGCTCGACCGTGGCTCCACCGGCGGGATGAAATCCGGTCGAGGTTTTGGCGAAATCCGCCCCGCCTTCCACGGAGCATCGGCAGGCGGTGACGATTGACTCGTCGCTCAGGGCCGCGGTTTCCAGAATCGCCTTGAGCAGGTAGCCCGGCCCGCCCGCATGGGCCGCCTCCGCCACCGCGGCGATATCGTCACGGACCAGGCCGCTCTCACCCCCGATCAACGCCCCGATCGCAATGACCATGTCGATTTCGCAAGCCCCGTCGTCCACCGCCCGGCGGGTCTCGTCAACCTTGGTATCCGTCCGGTGGGCCCCGAACGGGAAACCCACGACACTGGCCACGCGGACCGGCATCCCCCGCAGCCGCCGGGCGCACCGGGCCACCCAGATCGGGTTCACACAGACCGCCACGAACCCGTATTCCACCGCCTCTTCGCAAAGCCGATCGATGGCCGTCGCCGTCGCCTCCGGCTTCAGGTTCGCATGGTCGATCATCGCAGCAACCTGGGCAGGAGTCATCGGCGATTTCTCCGAACGCATGAGACCCGGATCAGCATTCTGGTGCATAGCGTGAAAAATGGCAACGAGATCTCCGTGGGGCAGCCAGCGGCTCGCCCCACCGTGCGTGTCACTCGCGGATTCTCCGCCCTGTGCCGGCGTGTTTCCTCGGCAAGTTCAGCACCGCCTCCGCCGGGACCGCCCATAAGCGTCGGCCCGTACCTGCCAGCATCAACCCGAGGTTGTCCATCCAGAGATACGAGGTGAACTCGTCGGGGTCTTCCTCCGGAAACAACTCCTCCTCGATCGGAATGAACGCATCCTCTCCTGGCCAGTACAGCACCGCGAGATAGCCCTTCTTGTTATGACCTGCCCGGCAGAGCAAGGAGCCGGGCGGCCCTGCTCCCACCGACATGACATGATCGAGAATGGGCAGATGCCGCCGCGGGTCCGCATCGTTGCGATGAATCTCGAGCAAAGGCGATTGTTTGCCATAACCCGTATAGAAGAAACCGTCGTCCCCCACCGGCACAGTCCCGTTGCCCCAGAAGGCATAGAGATCCGAGAACCGGAACGTGCTGACGAACTTGCCGTCCCGCCTCTCATAGCCGCGGCCCTTCCAGCAGAGCACATCGCTGCCGTCGCCAAGCGGGACAACACCGAAGGAGCATCCTATCCGATCTCGAATGTCTTGTTTGCTCTCGTCGATCGGCTCAAATCCCTCCGCCTCCACGAGGGCGTTGCATTCCTGAAGCAGCGGAACGCGCCTGATGCCCTGCCGGCCAGCCTCGTCGTCCCGAAACGCGACCACCTGCTCCCCAAGGAAGCCGGCGGACTCGATGCGCTGTGCCGCCTTGGGACCTTCCAGATGCAGCGTGCGACACTCGTTCGGCGGGGAGCCCGGTTCACGAAGCCGGACACGATACTCATAGGTGTCGTCCATCATGGACACAAGCAACCATCGACCGCCTCGGGAGACGACCGCCGATCTTGCGTATTCGTTGACGACCGTGAACTTGGGCGGCCAGGTGCTGAAATCCGCCACGGTGGTCTGACATTTCTGAGGATGGCCAATCGTGTTGGGAAAAAACGCCAGCGTGCCGCGGCCACCCCGGTATTCCGCACGACCGTCGAAGGGGAACGGACTGTGCTGCCATCGCGGCCGGGCTGGCTGCTCGACCTCGATGCGCTTCGCTTCCAACGGCAGGTCGGTCCCTTCCCAGTAGCCATAGCCGCCTTCGACGCATCTCTTGAGGATCTCGATTAATCCGCGAAAGTACTGCTGCTCGTACTTGGGAATCTTTTTCACCTGCCGCAGGACCCACGCCAGAACGTCGCCCACTTTATCCGACGGGACGTACACACCAGTTTCGCCATTCCCCTCGAATTCAAGCGGGAATTGCCCGCGAAGCCGGGGATGGGCAGCCACGAGTGCTTCAAACATCGATTCCGGAGAGGCCCGGAGCTTTTGGGGGAATCTCGTTCCACCACACTCGGGTATGTCCGGCCAAAGCGAAAAGGCCACGCCCCGCTCGTAGTGATACGGCAGAAGCGCGGCACTATAGACTACCGCAGCCTGGCACATGCCCTTGGCAGCCGACTCCGGCGTGTCCTCGTTGAGCGCCCGTCGAACCTCGCGCCAGAATTGAGCCGTCTCGTCGGGCGACCGACCCGGCAGTTCCTCTGGCGGCTGGCTGCCTAACAATATGGGCACGAAAGCGTTCCGGATTCTTGCTTCGTCGATCACGTGGAGAGTGCAATCGTAGCCCATAACATTCCCCCATAGCGAAGCGTACCGCCGAGATGCCGAGCACCGCACACTAAAGCCTGACCGCTTGGCTGGTTGCCGGTCATTGCAGGGCGAGGAGTGACCGCATAGGGGCAGGATAGCAAGATCGGCCTGCTCACAAGCCCGCGCACACGGGGTCGCCCGGATGGACGGGCCAGACATCCGGATCGACCGCCTCGGCCGGGGCGACGCCGGCCGACAGCCCCAGACCGCAGATCGTCAGCGCCCTTCCCCCCGTCCTCAGGTGCGGACCTCCTCCCGAACAGGCCAAAACCGACCCGCCAGCCGTCATCGAATCAACCCGGTGCCCCGCGGTGAAGAAAAGCCGAAATGTGTCCCCCAACCAGGGTATCAGCCGGGGGCGCCGAGTTCAACACGGGCTTTTTGCGATTCAAACGCCGTGCGCAGTCCCGGACCGTTCGATCTCCCTTTCACTTGGAGCCTTTCCGTCACGGACCGGGTTCAAACCCGGGGCTAACCACTCCTCAGGGCCTCTGGCATGCCCTTCGTAGCCAGGTGGCTGGGGGTGGGACGCGGGACCATTACAACGCGGCGGCCTTCTCCGAAACCATCGATCGCTGTCCGGAACGCTGCGTGCGAGCAAGAACACCTTACGGCCAAAACGCCATGCGTGTTTTACGCAGTTGCTTCGGAACGCAGGTCTGGCATTGCGGACTACGAGTTGGCCGCCCTCCGCAGACCCCTCTCTTAACTGATCTCCGCCCGGTGCCTTGCCCGCCTGAAACCATCGCGACAACCCCAGCACCTGGTGAGGCGGCCGCAATTCACGAGGATGAAGCCGTTCACGGAAGAAACCGGCGTCAAATGGATGCGCCATATTGACTTATTGCTTCCCACCGACGCTGCCATCCCTGTTTTACCCCCATGGGTTGCTGCGGCTATTGGTTTTTACGTGAATCAGGTTTCCGAACAATTCACTGTTTGGCTGCCTATGATGCCCCAACATTGTCGGATCAGGGCGACTGCAAGTTCCCGCGCAGGCCGGGTGGTTACACACCGGTCGATTATTCCGAGACTTGTTCGCCGCTGGAAAGAAACACCCTTCTGGACCTGGAGGACAGCAATGCGTGCGAAGATGGCTGCCCTGACCTGCATCGCCCTCGGGTCACTGGCCGGCGTAGCGATCGCCCAGAGCACCGGCACTTACGTCAGCGGACTGCTGCACCAACCGCTCGGCGGGGCCGTCCTCACGCCACTGGATGATCGCAGGCTTGCCGTAACCAACATCGGCAGCAGCGGTCAAGATGGCGTTGAAGTTCTTTTTGATAGCATCATCGGCGGCGGCATGTCTGTTGACATCAGCCCGCTGCTCGGCGCCACCGGTGTGCAGCGAGAGATCCGCATCCGACCCAAGGGATGGGACGGCACGATCAAGGGGAACGTCCGCGTCATGAGCGATCCCGACGGATTGCTGACCGAGGAATACGACTTCAGCGACATCAGCGCGTCGGCGCTCCGGTACAAGTTATTTGGCGCAGCTGGCGAAGTCCTGGCCGAGGGCGTCTCGCCCGGCCCGATCCTCGGCTGGGGGCTGCATACGGACGCTCCGCTTGGAGTCGCGATCAACAAGTTCTTTGGGGTTTCCGGCCCGTTGACAGCCATCCGCGACGCCCACCAGGGATTCTTCGACCGTGCCGTGGCGATCTCCGGCCTCACGCCCGATCCGATCGCCGGTGTTCACGCGATTGAGGTGAGCCCGGAGCCCTGTGCCGGTCTGCCGGAGAACTGTCCGCCAACCTGGGTCGATCTCAGCTCGATGTTGGTGACGTGTTCCGGCCTGTCCGACTTTGTCGTCTCCGATGCCGGTCTGCACACCCTGGGCGTCCATTCCTCGGGGGTTGGGCAGGCACACCTCACCGAGTTGCGCGAATCACCCACCCGCCGCTTACTGCGCGTCGACAACCTCGGCAGTTCCGGGCAGGACGGCGTGTCGATCGAACTCCACCCGGTTTCCGGCGCCCCGCCTCACACCGTCGAAGTTGCCGTGCAAAAGGGCAATTGCTGCCGCGGTCACGTCATCATCATGAAGCTCTATGACGACGAGGGCCGGGAGCAGCGTGTCACACACACCCAGACCCATGATCCATCCGGGATCGAAGAACTCGATGCGGATTTCGCTTCGCTCGGCGCCTCCGGTTACCGTCTGACGCTGTTCGACGCATCCGGAGCCCTCGTGGGGCCCCCGGGCGGACTCGCCGTCGCGAGCGGCAGCCCGAAGCCGCAGTTTACGAGTCACTGCCCGCCGGGCCAGGTGGAGTCCTGGACGGCCACCACCACGCCGGAACCTGGTGGAATTGTGGTCATTCGCCGGCAGCGCGGC
>JAPKGY010000580.1 GCA_026647385.1 Phycisphaerae bacterium
CCCCTCCTTGCGCTGGTTGAAGTACATGTACTCGCCTTGAGCCTGGATCGCGAACTTCTCGCGGAACGGGGCGAAGTAGCGCGCGCGGCCGGAGAACGTGAGCTTGCCGTCGTTATCCGGACCCGCGTTGAGGCCGAGAATGCCGAAGCGCGGCTCCCGCTGCGCCTCGAGCGTATCGGTGATTGTCTTGCGAATCTCCTCCGTGGAAGGTCCCTTCGGCGCCGCCGCCACTTCCGCCACCGCCGTTTGGGTCTTTTGCTGCTGGCCTTTGAGCGCGTCGAGGTCCGCGCGCAGCTTCGCGTTGTCGGCGGCAATTGCCGCCAGGGCGCGGTTGATGTCGTCGAGCTTGTCGAGCTTCTTCAGAATCTCGGCAAGCGTCTGTGAATAGTCCGGGCAGGCGGCTTGCATCGCCTTGATGGCGTCGCCCACGCCCCCTGCGCCGATGACCTTTCCGTCCTTGTCAAGCACCGTCAACTGGACCCGGCGGTTGATCCACCGGTTCGTCTTCGAGCTGTTGTCCACTCTCGGATTGCGTTTGCCCCGAGGGACCACCTCAATCTGGCTGGGCCGCGCGCCATACTTCTCCAGGAACGCTTTGACGGCTTCCGCGCGCCTCTGCGAAAGGCCCTCATTGTATTTCTCCGAGCCGACGGAATCCGTGTGTCCATCGAGCTTCACTTTGTACTCGGGGTTCTTGTTCAGCAGTTCGCGGGCATGCGGGCGCTGATGGCCAAACCGTCGGGCGAGATCATCGAAACGCCGATCAAGAGCAATTTCCGCGAAGGCTTGACGGTGCTCGAGTACTTCAGCTCCACGCACGGGGCGCGCAAGGGCTTGGCGGATACCGCGCTCAAGACCGCCGACTCCGGCTATCTGACCCGCAAGCTGGCCGACGTCGCCCAGAACGTCATCGTCAACACCATCGATTGCGGAACGATCAACGGCATCACCAAGGGCGCGATCTACAAGGGCGAGGAGATCGCCGTTCCGCTGCGCGAGAGCATCATCGGGCGATGCGCGCGCGATTCGATCCGCAACCCAATCACCGACCAGTTGATCGTGGCTGAAAACCAGATCATCACGCGGCAAATCGCCGCGCGGATCGAGGAGATGGGCATCGAAACGATCCGGGTGCGCAGCCCGTTGACCTGCGAGAGCCCGCTGGGCGTGTGTGCCCGATGCTACGGGGTCGACCTGTCCACGAACGAGCTGGTCGAAGAGGGCTTGGCCGTGGGAATCATCGCGGCCCAGTCGATCGGCGAGCCGGGCACGCAGTTGACGATGCGGACGTTCCACACCGGCGGCGTCGCGACCCGTGCCCTGGTCGAGCATGAGATCCTCAACGCCCAGGCCGGCACCATTTTGTTCCGCGACTTGAACGTGGTGGAGGTGCCCGCCACCGAGCAGGCGCCCAGTCGCATGGTCGCCCTCAAACGGAACGGCGAGATCGCGGTCGTGGACGCCAAGGGACGCGAACTCGAATCCTTCCGCGTGCCGTACGGCGCCGAGGTCCTCGTCCAGCAGGGGCAGGAGGTTCAGGCCCGCACCCGCCTGGCGAACTGGGACCCGCACCAGACGCCCATCCTGGCGGAGAAGGCCGGCTTCATCCGGTTCAGCGACATCATCGAGGGCGAGACCGTCCGGCTCGAGCAGGACCGCGAGGGCGCCCGCTTCATCGTCGTCGAGCACAAGGGTGAGAAGCACCCCCAGATCATCGTCGAGGACCGCGAAGGCAACGTGCTCGATTACCACTATCTGCCCGCCAAGGCCCGCATCGAGGTTTCCGAGGGCCAGGAGATCAGGCCGGGCATGCTGCTCGCCCGTCAGCCGCGGGCGATGGGCGGTACGCAGGACATCACCGGCGGTTTGCCCCGGGTGACCGAGATCTTCGAGGCCCGCAAGCCCAAGGAGCCCGCCATCATGGCGGAAATCTCCGGCAGCGTCGAAATCCAGGCGGACAAACGCCGCGGAAAGATGACCATCGTCGTGCGCAGCGAGAGCGGGATGGTCAAGGAACACCACGTGCCCCAGGACAAACAACTCCTCGTGCACGCGGGCGATCACGTGGAAGCCGGCGATCCGCTCGTCGAGGGCCCGCTGGTTCCGCACGACATCCTGCGCATCAAGGGTGAGGAAGCCCTCTTCACCTATCTGCTCGCCGAGGTGCAGGCGGTTTATCGCAGCCAGAACGTGAGCATCAACGACAAGCACATCGAGATCATCATCCGCCAGATGCTGCGCAAGATCCGCATCGAGAACTCGGGCGACGCGAACTTCCTGCCCTACGAGGTCGTGGACAAGTTCCGGTTCCGCGCGGAGAACGAGCGACTCGAACAGTCGGTCAAGATCAAGGACCCCGGCGACAGCGGCCTGGCGGCGGGCGCCATCGTGCTCAAGTCGGAGTTCGAGGGCGCGGTCGCGAAAATCGAGGAAGAGGGCGGCACGCCCCCCACGAAGGATCGCAAGCCGCGTCGGGCGACCGCGCGAACGCTCCTGCTGGGCATCACCAAGGCGTCGCTGGGCAGCGAGTCGTTCATCTCGGCCGCCTCCTTCCAGGAGACCACCAAGGTGCTGACCGAGGCCGCCATCAGCGGTGCGGTGGACCCGCTGATCGGTCTGAAAGAGAACGTGATCCTGGGGCACCTTATCCCGGCGGGAACGGCCTTTAAGTCACACTTCAATCTCCGCGTCAAGCATCTGGCTGAGCCACTTCCGGAGAAGCAGGTTGCCCCGGTGGAGGCCCATGCGATGATGCAGGAGGCCGTCGGGTCGACGGCCGAGCTGGCCATGGCGGGCGTGACCCCGCTGGGTGGGGTCGCTCCGCTGGTAGCCGGCCTGACTGCTGGGGGGCCGCCGGGCTTTGTGGATCGCCCGAGGCCCGCGCAAGAAATGGCCGGGTCGGCAGATGACCAGCCGGAGGGATCCTCGCAGCCGGACTCGGAAACCGGGGAGGGGTCCTAGATACGATCCGGCGGACTGGTATCCGGCCGGCCGCCGCGGTAAACTAAACGATCTGTGGGGTTTTGCAGGCTTCCGCCGGGGTGGCGGGACCTTTCAGGAGAGTCGAGGAAACGAATGCCGACGATCAATCAGCTCATTCGCGTAGGGCGGGTCAAGCAGAAGAGCAAATCCAAGGTCCGCGACCTGGAAGTCATCAACTCTGCGGCGCGGGTGAACGGGCGGCGGAACTCCGCCTTGAACACGCGCAGGATCGCGGAGATGAACGTCCCCGCGTGGCTGAT
>JAPKGY010000581.1 GCA_026647385.1 Phycisphaerae bacterium
CGCCGTTCACGTAAAGGCCAAAGTGGTTGGGCGAGGTGGTCGCGTTGTCGGCACATGAAGACCGAAGCCGCCATGGTCAATCTCGCCTGGCCTTCGATCCCCCTGGACCACCCCGACCTCCACGCCCTCGATGTGCTCTCCTTCATCCTCACCCAGGGTGAAAGCTCGATCCTTGCCCGCGAGGTGCGCGATCGGGGCCTCGTCTATTCGATCGACAGCAGCAGCTACACGCCGCCGTGGGCCCGCGGGACGTTTCTGATCACCGCCCGAACGGCCCCGGACAAACGTGAGGCCGCCATCGCCGCCATCCTCGCCCAGGTCGATCGCCTGCGTGAAGAGCTCGTCTTGGCCGAGGAACTCGAACAGGCCAAGAAACAGAAGGCGGCCGAGCACGTCTTCGGTCTGCAGACGGCTGAAGCCGTCGCCGAAAACATGGCCCGCGACTACCAGGCGACCGGCGACATTCACTTCAGTCGCTCGTACGTCGACCACATCGCCAGGCTCACCCGCGAGCAGATCCGCGACGTCGCCCGCCGATACCTCGTCCGCCAGCGCCTCGGGACCATCCAGATCCTGCCTCAAACCGAGACCGCCACCACCGGTCCCGCGGTCGCGGACGTCGGCCCCCAGCCGATCCGCAGGATCACCCTCGACAACGGCCTGCGCTGCCTGATCCAGCCCGACAACTCTGTACCGCTGGTCGCGATCCAGTCGTTCTCGCTGGGCGGCACCCTCTTCGAGGACGACAAGACCAACGGCCTGAGCCAGCTCGTCGCCCTGCTCGCGCCGCGGGGGACGACGACCCGGTCGGCCGAACAGATCGCCCGCTTCTTCGACAGCCGCGGCGGAACCTTCGGCGGAAACGCCGGCAACAACACGATCTACTTCGCCGCCCAGGTCCTGAAGGAGGACTTCGCCGACGCCCTCGACGTGGTGGCCGACGTCGTCCGCAACCCGAGTTTCCCGAAGGACGAACTCGAGCGCTACAGGCCGATCCTGCTCGACCGCATCCGCCGAATCGACGAAGTCTGGCGCAGCGAGCTGCTCGCCTATCTCGACCGGAAAGCCTTCGTCCACAGTCCCTATCGCCTGCCGACCGCCGGCTCGCCCGAGGTCGTCTCCGCCGCCTCACGCGAGGATTTGCTGGCCTTCCACGCCGAGCGATTCACCGCCGCCAACACCGTGGTGGCGGTCTTCGGCGATATCGATCCGACCGCCGCCGAGTCCCTGCTGCGCCGCAAGTTCGGGGCGCTGCCCGCGGGGAAGGCCGGCCTGCCCGACGCTACACCCGAACCTCCGAGGGACAAACCGCTCCTCTACGTGAAAGCCAAGCCGCCGACCCGCCAGGCGGCGGGCATCGGCCTGGCCTTCGCCGGTCTGAAGTTCGACGATTCCGAAAACATGGCCCGCATGGCCGTCCTCGATACCATCATCAGCGGATACCGCTATCCCACCGGCTGGCTCGAGGAAAACCTCCGCGGCGGCGATCGCAGCCTGGTCTACGAGGTCCATGCCATCAATCGACCTGGCCCGATTCCGGGCGCGCTCGAGATTTATGCCGCCTGCGAGCCGGGGAAGGTCAACGAAGTGTATACAATCATCACGGCACAGCTCGACCGGGCCCGCGCCGGGCGGTTCACCGAGGCGGAACTCGTCCGGGCCAAGACCATTATCGCCACCACCGAGCTGATGGAACGCCAGAGCAATGCCGATCGGGCGATGCGCGCGAGTCTCGACGAACTCTACGGCCTGGGATATGATAACGGCGAACGTTTCCTCGATCGGGTCAGGTCTGTGACACTGGACGACGTGCATGCGACGGCCCGCCAGTTTCTCACCCAGCCTGTGGTGGCCGTGGTGACCCCCGATCCGGACGCCGTCGACATCGGAATCGCTCCCGCGGCCGTGGAACGCGAACCCGCCCCCGGAGCTTCCGCGGGAAAGGAATGACCGTGAGCGCGGACAAGGACTACCTGTCGTTGCCTCTGAAGGAACTCCTGGCCGATACCGCCGCCCGGACCCCGACCCCCGGCGGGGGGAGCGTCGCCGCCGCGGTGGGAGCGCTGGGCACCTCGCTCGCCCGCATGACCCTGGCGTTCACCGTGGATAAGCCCGAGTGCGCCGCTCATGCCGGCCGACTCAAGGCCCTGATGGATGAATTCGCCGGCGCCGGCGAGCAGTTCGGGAACCTGATGGCCGAGGATATGGCCGCCTACGAGCAGTTCGCCGCCTCCCGAAAGGGCTCCGACCAGGACAAGCAGCAGGCCCTGCTGCGGGCGGTGTCCGTCCCGATGGAAGTCATCGTGTTGGCCGGCGCCGTCGTGGCCCGACTCGACGAGATCAAGACGCTCATCACGCCGCACCTCCTCGCCGACCTGCAGGCCGCCGCCGTCCTCGCGTCCGCATCCGCCCGCGCCGCCTCCACCAGCGCCCGGGCCAACATCGCCGCCCTGACCAACCGCCGGGAGGCGGAACGTCTTGAAAACCAGCTCGATATGCTCCTGGGCCGCCTTGCCCGCCACCGCAATGCCGTCTTCCACTACGAACGCCGCTAACTCAATCGTTCCGTGAAGACTCGCCACGAGGACGCTGCGCCCCGAACACACGAGGACGCAACGCCGAGAGCACACGAGGACGCAACACCCCGAACACACGAGGACACAACGCCGAGAGCACACGAGGACGCAGCGCCGAGAGCACACGAGGACGCAACACCCCGAACACACGAGGACGCAGCGCCGAGAGCACCGCTCCGTTTAGCCGCGACCCGAAGGGGAGCGCTTCCCTAAACTTCCTAATAATTTCCTAAAATTCCTAAAACGTCTTAACACTGTCTCAAGCGTCCCGTCCATCGCTCCCTCTCCCGCTCCCGCCCGCAACGAGACGGCCCCCGCTGCCGCCAAACCGCCCCGATTGACGATCGCGTCGCGATAGGCAGAATACCCGACATGCCGCGTCCGCTCGCGCCGACGCACGCGCGAGGCCACGCGAACCGCCGAGGCGAAGACCGTGCACCGAATCCAGTATCTCCCGACGCTTCTGATTCTGGCCGGATGCTCGACGCAGCGTCCCTGGGCCCATCTGCATCCCTCGCCGGAGGAACTCACCCGACAGGTGGCCGACCGCGTGCTGCTCGACTTCCCCCAGCCGCCGCCGTTCAACTGGGGCGAAGGTGTGCTGATGGCCGGCATGATGCGGGCGAGCATCGTCCTCCACGAGCCACGCTATGCCGCGTTTGTCC
>JAPKGY010000582.1 GCA_026647385.1 Phycisphaerae bacterium
AGTCGGAAGTGACCGCCGAGGCGATTCAGGCGGTCTCGCCCAGTTTCGCCACCCACTATCGGATCGTTCCCGTCTCCGTGAGAAACGGCGAGATCGTGGTGGCCACCGCCGATCCGTTCGACGAACACCTGCCGGAAGAACTCGCCTTGCTGTTGAATCGGCGGGTCAAGCCGGTCCTGGCGACCTCGGAGGCGATCGCCCGGGCGATCCGGCGAAGCTACGGCGTGGGCGCGGACACGGTCGAGAAGCTGTCCGGCCGCAACGGCGCCGCTTCGATCGAGGAAACGCCCGACCCCGACCTCGCCGACGAGAACGCCGCCCGTGATGCCTCCGTCATCAAGTTGCTCAACCAGATCCTGATGGATGCGATCCAGCAGCGGGCCACGGACATTCACTTCGAGCCGTACGAGGACGAGCTGCGCGTGCGCTACCGCATCGATGGCGTCTTGCGCGACGCAGGCGTACCCGCCGCCGCCCGGCACTATCGGCATGCCCTCGTCAGCCGCGCGAAGATCATGGGCAACCTGGACATCGCCGAGCGGCGGCTTCCCCAGGATGGACGGGCGCAGGTGAACCTCGCCGGACAGACGTACGATCTTCGCATTTCGATTCTGCCGACTCCGCACGGAGAAGCCCTCAACGTCCGCATCCTCTCGCGGAACACAACAATCGGCGATCTCCAGTCATTGGGCTTCGAGGGGCGCGATCTGGAAAAACTGCTCGAACTGGTTCGCGTTCCCCACGGGATTATTCTCGTCACCGGCCCCACCGGCAGCGGAAAGACGACCACGCTGTACACGGTGCTTCGACTGCTCAACAAGTCGGAGACGAAGATTCTGACCGTCGAGGACCCCGTCGAGTACCGCATGCAGGGCGTGACCCAGATGCAGGTCAACCCGGAGATCGGGTTCACCTTCGCGCGGGCGCTGCGGTCTATGCTGCGCCACGATCCGGACGTGATGTTGATCGGAGAGATCCGCGACTTCGAGACGGCGGAGATCACCATTCGCACCGCTCTGACCGGCCATCTGGTCTTCAGCACGCTGCACACGAACGATGCCCCGACCGCCATGGGCCGTCTGATCGATATGGGCGTCGAGCCGTTCCTGATCGCTTCCTCGGTGGAGGGTGTTCTGGCCCAACGACTGGTCCGGCTGATCTGCCCGAACTGTCGCGAGTGGCACGAGCCTGACGAACGGACGCTTCGTTCGCTGGGGCTGGAGGCCGCCGGCCTGACCGGGCTGAGCCGGGGCCGCGGTTGCAGCGAGTGCCGATTCACCGGCTTGTGGGGAAGGACCTGCATTACCGAGCTGATGGCCATGGACGGCACCCTCCGGGAAATGGTGACCGCCAAGCGCCATGCCGACGATCTGCGCCGCGAGGCCATTCATCGCGGCATGCGTCCGCTGCGGAGCAGCGGCATCCGCAAGATCGAACGGGGCTTGACGACGGTTGAGGAAGTCCTTCGCGTGACCCCTTCGCCCGAGGCGGAGTCGTCGGTTCTGGTGGAGCCCTTGTAACGAACACGAGAGGTGTCGATTGAGACGACAAACGATGTATTCGCGTCGAAGCCGTCGGACGCGGCGGTGGTCCCTGATGCTCCTGGTGTCGCTCATGCCGGCTTTGGGCGGGGCGGAATGCTTGAATGACCGGCAGCGCGACCAGATGCGCACCGACGTTGCCCCGGCGGTCGCGTCGGTCTTCGGGGCGGTCGGCGACCTGGCCGGCGCGTTCGTGTCAGCCTGGGTGAAGCCCCCATCCTCACAGGAGACGCCGGCGTCGCCGTTGCGGTAGCTCGCTTGCGAGGAACGAATCGTGAATGCCTTCAGGCCCATGCCGTTGCCCACCCATCCGTGCCGCCCCGGCACGACGACCGCCCTGCGCGTGCTCTTCGTGGACGTCGCGAGCAGGCCGGCGGGCGCGGAACGCAGCCTCGCATTGCTGATCCGCACGCTGGGATCCCTGGGCGTCCAATGCGCCTTGGTGGGGGCCGGCAACGTTCGACCGAATCGCCGCATGGGCGACGGGTGGCTTCGCTTGCGAACACTCTCCCTCGAACCGAGGCGTCGGCCCGGCCCGGTCCAAGCGATGGGGCTGCTGTCGCGCTGGCTGTGCGGTGTGGTCGGCGTCACCGGGGCGATTCTGCGATTCCAGCCGCGGGTCGTTCACGCCAACACCACCGCCGCCGCTCTGGTCAGCGTGTTGCCGGCCTGGTTCCTGCGTCGCCCGTTCATCTGGCACGTGCGCGATCTCGTTCCGCTGGGATGGCTGGGAAGGCTACTGGCGAAACGAGCGTCGAGGGTCATCGCCGTATCCCGGGGCGTGCGGAATTCCCTCGTGCAGGAAGGGGTGCCCGCTGGGAAGGTGACGGTCATATACAACGGAACGGACCGCTCGTCGCGATCGGCAGCCACGACCGACCGCGCGCGTCTCGATCTGCGCGAGCGGTGCGGGTTCCCTCCCTCGGCGTTCGTATACCTGAACGTTGGCCGACACCTTCCGTGGAAGCGGCAGGATCGCTTTCTCGATGCGGCGGCGCGCCTCGCGGTCCATTGTCCGCGGGCACGATTCCTCATCGTTGGTGATGAACCTTCGGACGAGCGCGGTTGCAGGCTGAGGCTCGAGGAGCAGACGCGACGGACAGGCCTGTCGGATCGAGTCCGGTTTCTCGGTCCGCAGGACGAAATGGAAACGATTCTCTCCGGAGCCGACGTGCTGGTACACACCGCGTCGCGGGAACCTTTCGGTCGTGTGTTGATCGAAGCCATGGCGGTCGGCGTTCCCGTCGTGGCCGTGCGCGACGCGGGCCCCGCGGAAATCATTCAACCCGGGATCTCCGGCCTCCTCGCGGAGCCGGGGGACATCGACGGCCTCGTCGCAGCCATGGTGAGGCTGGAACGCGACCCCGAGTGGCGCGACCGCCTCCGAAGAGGCGGGTGCGAACGCGTGGCTTGCGCGTTCACGTCGGATCGCGTCGGGCGCGAGGTCCGTGAAGTCTATCGTCGGATGGTCGCCGGTTTGCCCGGACGGCTCTCGAACCAATGGGCGGCAAGCCGCGGCCTGTCGGGATGAGGTGGTGTAGTGTCTGCGCCGGCAAGTGAACTGACGCGATCCGTGCATGCCCAGGGCCCGTGCAGGCCGTTGGAGAACCCTCCTCGCCCTCGCGCGACGCACTCCCCCGAGACGGCCGCGACCGGGCCAGGGCCAGACAAAAAAAATCCCCCAACCGTGGGGGGAT
>JAPKGY010000583.1 GCA_026647385.1 Phycisphaerae bacterium
TCGTCGCCTTCGCGGTCGGTCCCTTCGACGTGGTGGACGCGCCGCCGATCCCCGCGAGCGACGTGCGCGACCGGCCGATCCCGCTCCGCGGCGTCGCGCCGCGCGGGCAGGGGCCGCGCCTCGCGCACGCGCTCCAGCACACGCCCGCGCTGCTCGGCTCGCTCGAGCGCTACTTCGGGATCGCCTACCCCTACGCGAAGCTCGACCTCATCGCGGTGCCCGACTTCGCCGCGGGCGCCATGGAGAACGCGGGCGCCATCACCTTCCGCGACACGCTGCTCTTGCTCGGCGAGGACGCGCCGCTGCGCCAGCAGCGCGGCTTCGCCTACGTCACCGCGCACGAGCTCGCGCACCAGTGGTTCGGCAACCTCGTCACCATGGCGTGGTGGGATGACCTCTGGCTCAACGAGGCCTTCGCCACCTGGGCCGAGACGCGCACCGTGGAGGACGTCTTCCCGCAGCACGGCCCGCAGATCGCGCAGATGGGCAACGTCCTCGAGGCCATGGAGGCCGACAGCCTGGCGAGCGCGCGCCGCATCCGGCAGCCGATCGAGGACGACCACGACATCCACAACGCCTTCGACAGCATCACCTACAGCAAGGGCGACGCGGTCCTTGAGATAGCCGGCCAGATCCTCGACGGCGTGTTGGACGAAGGCGGGTTGGCCCGGATCGCACGTGATGACGACGTGGTCCAGCGCCAGTTTCTGTTCGGCACGGGCTTCGGCCGTTGCCGCCATCGCGGTGACAGATGCGATCGCCAAGCTCATCCGCAGCCTTGTGTTTGAAATCACGGCTGTTCTCCTGACTTGGTTTGAGAGTCACACGTTCGCGGCTTCACCGGCTCCGCCACAGCCCGCCGATGACGATTCTCCAGTTGATCGCATGGAGCCGTGCGTTCATATGAGCCCCTCGGGATCAACCGTTCTCGGCCACACGGGCGGCACCCGGAAACCCTCGCCGAACGCACGGCCGCACTGGAACCCGCGCATGCGCGAGAAGCTCTCCATCATGTCGGCGGCGGGGACTCCGAACATATCGATCATCCACTGCTCCTGGCTGCGATGGCAGGCCAGCATGGCCCGCTTGGTCGAGATGTCGGCCGAAATGTCCACGTAGCGCTCGGGAATGAAATTCACTCCGCCGATCGTGTCCATGTAGACGGTCGCGGGGATCTTCGCACAGGGCGGATGCTCGGTCACGATGTTCGGCACCGTGACCATCACGCGGATGTCCCAGATGATCTGCCCGGAGGTCCTGTGATCCGGGTGGTAATCGTTCTCCGGGTCGTGGCACAGAACCAGGTCCGGCCGAACCTGTCGGACCAGATCGATGAACCGCAGCCTTGTCCGGGCGTCGTTGAAAAGGAACTCGTCCGGGTAGCCCAGCCAGTGGAACTCCGCTCCCAGCACGGCGGCCGAAGCTTCCGCCTCGCATCGGCGTATGGCGGCGATTTCGGTCTTGGACAGCGTGGACGATCCGACCTCTCCGTTGGTCGCGATCGCCATGACCACTTCGTGGCCGAGGCGCTTGTACTTGGCGAGCGTACCGGCGCAGAGGAATTCAATGTCGTCCGGATGGGCGCCGATGGCCAATACTTTCATGGTTTTTCTCCCGTTGTTTCCGCGGCCAAGCCGGTTGATCTGACCGGGACGTTGGGGATCTCGGCGTCACTCGATCCCGCGAAGTCAATCCACCCGGATCAACGACGCCGGCCACCGACTTTCAGACGCCCCGTGCGTTGCTTGCCGGGCCTGTTGCCTGGCTGGGAGCATATCCGGTCCGGGCGCCCTCCGGCAACGCCCGGGGGTTTCTGACCGGCGACGCGGGTGTCATGGCTGAAACCGCCCCCGTGGGTCGTCCCGCCTGGTCGTGACAGGTTCGTTCGCTATCCGCATAATGTGGGCCAGGCTGGAGAAGAATTGGAGGTTCGACCATGTACGAGCGATTCACCGATCGCGCCCGCAAGGTCATGGCCCTGGCTAACCAGGAGGCCCAGCGATTGGGCCATGAGTACATCGGGACCGAGCACATCTTGCTTGGCATGATCGACGAGGGGCTGGGCGTGGGGGCAAGTGTCCTGAAGAACCGGGGAGTCGATTTCAATGCG
Source organism: Phycisphaerae bacterium (assembly GCA_026647385.1). GTDB lineage: Bacteria > Planctomycetota > Phycisphaerae > UBA1845 > PWPN01 > JAPKGY01. The sequence goes on from JAPKGY010000583.1 coordinate 2,111, forward strand.
GTCCGGCTTGAAGTGGACAGGTTAGCCCCGCACGTCCAAGCCCACATGTCGGTCGGGAGGTTGCCGGCTGCTCCTCAGGCCAGGAAGGCGATTGAGCATGCGATCGTAGAGGCCCGAGGTCTGAATTGTCATCACGTGGGTACCGAGCATCTGCTCTTGGGGTTGCTCAACGTACAGGGCGATGTGGGCTCTGTGGTATTGAACAACTTCGGTCTGACTCTGCAGACGGCCCGCCAGGAAGTGCTGAGGCTTCTGGAGTCGGGGAGCAGAAAGAAGGCTCATCCCTCCAAGGTGCTTATCCTCGAAGCCATCGAGCTTCTCCAGGAAGCCTGTAACTCGGCCGAGGCGGAGAACGATCAAAATCGCTCCGCCCGATTGATGGAGGTCATCACGAGCCTATCGGCTCTTCTGCACGATACTCAGGAATCTTGAACAAAGGATGGGCAGAGATGAGTGAAAGGGCGTTGATCGGCGATCTGGGCCAGCACGACGGGGAACAGGTGACCCTGGCGGGGTGGCTATACAACAGCCGGGTGAGCAGCAAGGTGGTGTTCCTCGTGGTGCGCGACGGGACGGGGCTGTGCCAGTGCGTGGTAGGGAAGGCGGACGTGCCGCAGGAGGTGTTTGAACGGGCGGCCCGGATCGCCCAGGAGTCGAGCATCCGGGTTACCGGCCAGGTGCGCGCGGACCAGCGGGCACCCGGCGGGTACGAGCTGCAGGCCAGCGGGGTCGATGTCCTGCACGCGACCAGCGATTATCCGATCACGCCGAAAGCGCACGGCCATGAGTTTCTGTTCAAGCATCGTCATCTGTGGCTGAGGTCGCGCCGGCCGACGGCGATCATGCGTATCCGACACACGCTGATCGACGCGATCCGGCGATTCTTCAACGACAACGGATTCCTGCTCATCGACACGCCGATCTTCGCGCCGTCGGCGGGCGAGGGGGCCCAGACGTTGTTCGAGGTGGATTACTTCGGCGAGCCCATGTATCTCGCCCAGACCGGGCAGCTTTATCTGGAGTCAGCCGCTTTGGCGTATGGAAAGGTCTACTGCTTCGGCCCGACGTTCCGGGCGGAGAAATCCAAGACCCGCCGGCACCTGACCGAGTTCTGGATGGTCGAGCCGG
>JAPKGY010000584.1 GCA_026647385.1 Phycisphaerae bacterium
CCGGCCGGATCAGGTAGGCCATACCGGACAGCGCGCCGGCGGCCGCCAGCCAAGCCGAACTTCGGTCCCGCACGCCCCGAATCGCGGCGGCCATCCCAAGCAGATACACGCCCAGGTGCGGCATGTCGGTTAACGCATCGCCGGACAACTGGCAGAACTCCGCCGTGACCGCCGCCAGCAGGGCGGCAATCATCGCAACTCGTTCGCCAAACAGCAGGCGGGCAATTGCGTAGACCCCGACGATCACCAGCAAACCGCCCAGCAGCGCGACCGCGACGGCGGCTGCAACCCAACTCCTGACCGGGTCCGTCGGGAGGGCGGGGATGACACGGCCGAGGCCGGTGAGCACCTGATGCGAGGCCAGGATCATGGTCGGGTACAGCGGATGTTGCTTCTGGGCCCGTATCTCAGCCAGGGCATCGCGCTGGAGCCCCTGCGCATACCAGATGAAGACCGCCCCGTCCCGGCTGATCAGCTCCGCCCGCTCCGCCACGAACAGACGCAGCGGCAGGGCGATCATCACGACCACCACGAGCAGTGTGATGAATCGCTCGCGGCCCCTGGAAGAGCCCCTCATCAGGTCCTTGTCACCCGGTCCCATGCCGACAGCATGTTCCAAACGCCCCTTTTCGTCCAGTCACCCGGGGAATTGTTCGACTTCCTCGATCAACATCTGGGCCCGGTGGAACATCGTGTGCCGAGGGTTCGCGGGGCTGCGACGGTGCGCGAGGCCCCTGATACGAGCCAGCCTGCTCACGCCGACGCGCCGCTGTAGTGGCGTAGACCGAACCGCCAGAAGATCGAGGCCGTCGTCAGAGAGATGGCTGACACACTCACGGCGATCCCGAGTTCGGACGCGTCGGACTTGCCCACCAGCGAGCTGGCGGGGAACGTCGTCAGGAACGCCAGCGGAAAAACGTACGTCAGGCACAGCCGGATCCATCGGGGATAGATGGTCACCGGATAGCGACCGGCCTCGAACACGTTCCAGAACACCATTTCGATGTTGGAAATCCTCGTGAACCAGAAGGCGCACGTCGCCAGGATCAGCCAGAACGAGTAAATGATGGTCACGCCGGCCGCCAGCATCACGACGAAGTACGCCAACGACAGCCACGACAACTGGGAGTGCAGCTTGGCGCATCCGACTCCGACCATGAGAACGCCGATGGCGACGTCGGTCAGCCGCCAGAAGACAATCCGCCGGGTGCTCACGTAGAACTGACTGTTGACCGGCTTGATCAACGCGAAGTCCAGCCCGCCGTGACGGATGTCCTCCATCATGTTGCGCATGTTGGGCGCGATGAGCAGCCCGACCATGCCGGACATCACCCGAAAGACGCCGACGAGCGTCACGACCTCGAACACCGTCCAGCCTGCAAGCGACCGGGTGTTGGCGAAGATCGTCCACAGGCCGATGACTTCCGCTCCCAGGTGCAGAAGCGACATGAGCGCGTGGGCGTAGAAGTCCGCGCGGTAGGCGGCATCGTCCTGGATGCTCACCCGTGCGAACAGCCCGAGCAGGCGGAAATATCGCCACATGATCTATGCTCCGACGGCCGTGTATCGCCGCACGCCTTGCCGCCACATGATCCGGAAAACCGCCACCAGAACCGCCAGCCAGATCGTCTGATAGCACATTCCCGCGACGATCTGCTCGGTCGGCAGCCGGCCCATCAGCGCCGCGCAGGGAAACCAGACCACCCACTTGAAGGGCAGGACGGCCGCGACCCACTGAAGCGGCAAGGGCATGATGGTGAGCGGTGCCAGTCGCCCGCCGAAGAACAGGCTCGCTCCAAACCAGGTTTCGCCCACGCCGTCCATTCGCGTGAGCCAGAACGACAGCAGGGCGAGGTTGTAGCCGAGCACGAAGTTGAGGGCGGCGGCCAACAGCACGCTCAGTCCGCCGAGCCAAAGTTGCACGGGGTCGGCCTCGAACCGCGGCTGGGCCCACCAGGCCACGGCGTACCATAGCGGCACGAGGATCACCAACGTCAGGAGCTTGAACGCAAAATTGTCCGCGATGCTTTCCCAGACCGGCAGGATCGGTCGAAGCAGCTTCGCCGACATCCGCCCGGTACGCACCTGGAAGCTCAATTCGTACACGTCCCATGCGGTGACCACGTGCCCGACCACCATCGTCAGCAGAAAATACGCGGCGAAGTCCGCCGGCCCGAAGCCGCCGATATCGATGCCCCGTTTGGGGTCCTGGGCCGCGACCCGCCACATGGTCATCGCGATCGCGGGATAGACGAGCCCCCAGATCGCCCAGAGGAGGATTTCGCCGCGGTACTGGAACATCGTCTGCAACGAGGCACGCAGAAACGCAGGCATGGCGGACGCCACGAATCTCACGGCGATTGCTCCATTCCGTTGGCAAACAACTGCTTGATGACATCCTCGATCGGCGGGTCTTCGATCGTCAGATCGAGCACCGGCAGGTCCGCGAGCAGTCTGCCGGTAATCTCAGCCGTCCGGTCGCGGGCCACACGCAGCACGACCTTGTGCTCCTCCCGCGTCAGCACTTCACCCATCCGATCGAAATCGTAGCCGTCGGGGCTCCGGCCCAGGTCGATCGCGATCATCTTGAACGGGGCCAGCCGGGCAGCCAGGTCCGCCAGCGCGCCGTCGAAGAGGATTCGCCCGTGATCGATCACGATCACCCGCCGGCACAGAGCGGTCACGTCCGCCATGTAGTGCGACGTGAGCATGATGGTCGCGCCGTGGCGGCGATTGTAGGTGGCGATGAACTCCCGGATGCGGGCCTGCATGGTGACGTCGAGGCCGAGCGTCGGCTCGTCGAGGAACAGAACCGCCGGTCGATGCAGCAGTGAAACGCAGATCTCACACTTCATCCGCTCGCCGAGGGAAAGCGTTCGCACCTGTTTGCCAAGCACGTCGCGGATGTCCAGCATCTTGACAAGTTCGTCGAGGGTTTGCCGCCCGGTTTTCCGATCGATCTGATACACGGCCATGTGTACGAGGAAGGAATCCATGGCCGGCAGGTCCCAGTTCAACTGGCTTCGCTGGCCCATGACCATGCTGATGCGGCTCAGGTACGCAGGCTCGCGCCGCCAGGGCACGTGGCCCAACACCATCGCCTCGCCGCTGGTCGGATAGAGCAGGCCGGTCAGCATCTTCAGGGTAGTCGTCTTGCCGGCGCCGTTGGGCCCCCCGAAGCTTGGCGAAAACTCTATTCCAAGTCCGCCCTGACATCGGTGGACGAAGCAGAAATCA
>JAPKGY010000585.1 GCA_026647385.1 Phycisphaerae bacterium
CAGGACATCCTCACCGACGCTATGCAGGAGGCGCGAGTCCTCGAAGCCCGATTGCGAGAAGGAGAGTAGAGCGGAATCAGACCCGATCGCACACCTTGACCGCCCGGGCATTCGGGCTTAACGTCGACCTGTTCTCTCGTACCGAAGCGGATCGCTTCAGAGGAGCTGCCATGACTCGACGCACACTACGGAATTCCGTTCTTGTGGCCACGCTGATTGCACTGCCGCTGCTGATGGGGCCGGGTTGCCCGCTCGCACCCGCCCATGATTCACCCGCCGAGGTCCAGGACGTTACCCCCGCCGAGGCCGAGGCCCTGATTCAAAGCCATCAGGGCGATCCCGGTTTCATCATTCTCGACGTGCGCACCCCCGCCGAATTCGACAGTGGGCATATCGCCGGTGCGCTCAATGCATGTGTGATGTTCTGCAATACGTCATTCGAGGAGGCCATCGCGGACCTCGATCGGTCCGCCTCTTACCTGGTGTACTGCGGCAGCGCGCACCGCAGCCCCACCGCCGCCGCGAGGATGCTCGAACAGGGCTTCACTCACGTGTACCAAATGACCGGCGGCCTCAGTCAATGGCAAAACGAGGGCCGCCCCGTGGAACAGTAGGCAGGAATATGGACCTGAGCTATCGAAATCCCACCCATCAACGGTCCCGCCACCCCATGTTTTGACTTCTTGACGGTTCGACTTTTCTAAGGTGCATCGTACGCAAACTCTTGCACCCAGTATTGCCTGCCGGAACCGTCGAAGGAGTGGCCCATCCCGACGTAGCGATAGCCGGGCGTGAGCATGTTGGCGTTGTGACCCGGGCTTTCCTTCCAGGCCTGCATCACCTGGGGCACGTTCAAATGGCCGGCTGCGAGGTTCTCGCCGACGTAGCGGTTGCAGAACCCCGCTTCCAGCGCCCGGTCAGCCGGGCCCTCGCCGTCCGGATTCACGTGAGCGAAGAACCCGCGGACCCACAGGTCCTCCGCCATGTCATTGGCCGCCTGCTCCAGTGCCTGGGAGTAAAAAAGCGGATCCAGGCCGTTCTCGATCCGGTACTCGTTCAGCGCCTCGAACATCTCCTCGAGGGTCGGCGAGTCCGGCGGGCCGATCCGGGCACAGGGCGGCCCCGCCTGAGCGTCCAGGAGATCGATCGGAAACGGGTCCGTGCCCGGCGTGTTCGTACCACCCGGTACCAGCGTCGGCAGGGCACCCGCCGGCCCACAGCCGACCGATAACAACAACGCCCCCAAGCCAACCGAGAACGCCACGGCCCGGGCCAGCTTCAAGGGTCGAGAAGATCGTTTCAGGTCACCGCACATCGGGAGACTTTTCCCCACCATGATGGTACACAATCATACCCCGGGACTTCGCGGAAATCATCCGGCAAACCCAATGGCCCCTCGGGCTTCGACAGGGCGGCATTCGGCCGATTATAGGTCCTCGGCCTTCTCAATCCGACTGTTTCCGCGGCGAGCCGTCGAGATGGATGTGCCAGCCTCGGGTGAGGGTGTCAATCGCATACAACGACGTTCGCGCGGTGATGAACAGCGTCCGCCAACCCTGGCCGCCGAATGTGCAGTTGGCCGGTCGCTCGGGGGTGGTAATCACCCCAAGCCACTTGCCGTCCCCGCGTAACACGTACACACCGTGGGCACAGGTAATGTACAGCCGGCCTTCGGCATCCACGGTCATCCCGTCCGGATGTTCGACGAACGCAACGCGCTCGCCCTTGCCGATCTTGCCGGGACCGGTTACCGGGTATCGCCAGAGCTGGTCCGCCCCGTTGTCGACCACGTAGAGGTTCTTGCCATCGGGAGATAGCGCGATCCCGTTCGGCCGAACAAGCTCGTCCACGATCCGGGTGAGCTTGCCGTCCGCCGCAACGTAGTATACCGCCTCCTTCTCCTGCTCGAGGTCGTCGCGCTTGCCGTAGCGCGGATCGGTGAAGTAGATCCCGCCATCCGCGTCGAGCCACAGGTCGTTCGGACTGTTGAGTCGCTTGCCTTCGTAGTGTGTAGCCACGTCCTTGCCCAACTGCCCCGGCTCGCCCCGCGACACCCGCCGTCCGCCGTGCTCGCAGGCCACCAGCCGACTCTGGCGATCGAACATCAGCCCGTTGGACATCCGCGAGTCTTCCAGGGCCACCGTCACCTTGCCGTCGGAATAACGCATGATCTTCGCGGGCGGAATATCGGAGAAGTAAAGAGCGTTACCCTTCGCGTCCCAGGCGGGCCCCTCGACGAACGTGAAGCCACCCGCCAGTTTCCGCACCTCGGCATCGGGCGCAAGGATCCCGGGCAACGGGGGGTCCGCCGGCAGAAGCTCCACGTTGTCCACCCGCGTCACCACGTCCTGGAAATCATCGTTGGTCGAGTACTCCCACCCGATGATGTAGCTCCCGGGCACCAGCCGGCCGGTTTCGGCGTTCACGTTCGGGTAGATCATGGCCTTGTACGGCTGAGCCTTGAGGCGTTCGTTCACCTTCTCCACGACGACCGACTGAGTGTAGACGCCGCCGTCGTTGAACTCATCGTTCGCGACCCAGAGCCCGAACGTCCCCTCGCCCGGATCGAACGTGGTCGCCGCCGGCTCCAACGGCGGGCGCGTGTAGCGTCCTGACTCCCGCTCGCCGGCCGGGCTCTTGAAGGCGTAGGCCCACAGCGCCTTTCGCGCCTGAAGGACATCCGCGGGCATGTCGCCGCACTTTGCGCCGGCTGGATACCATCCGCCGCGCGTCTTCTTCTCCAGACCCAGGGCGATCAACGGTTCAAAGATCACCGGCTTCTTCGGATCGAGCCGCCGGAACACCCCCGCCGCAAACCCCTTGTCGAGCACCGGGTTCCGCAGGTCGCGGTCCATGTCCAGGCCCCACTGTTGCTTGAGCAGCGCGGGCCAGGTCGGCTCGTCTCGGGTCGAGCCCACCGCCGGTTGTCCGCCGAAGGCGGCGCCGGCCATCCCCGCTAGCACCACTATCGACCATCCCAGCCATCTCTCGGTCGCGGTCATCGTGATTGCTCCTTGCTCGACTCGACCCCACAGGTGTCCCGGTCGCTCCGGGCCCCATCCCAGGTCCGCGACCGTTCGGGCGGTTCCGTAATGAATCGCATTCCATGGGTGACACGGATCGCCACGCCGAGTCGCCGTGGCGAACTCACCGGCCGGCTCGCGTCCTACTCGCAGGCGTTACGGGCTGACAAATTGGCCCATGCCGCCTTCTGCCCAAAACGTCACAGAC
>JAPKGY010000586.1 GCA_026647385.1 Phycisphaerae bacterium
GCGGTGAAGTGCTCGCCGTTCACCTTGCCGAAAACCGTGTAGAGATCGGCGATTCCGCCGTTGGAGATGAACACCTTGCTGCCGTTCAGGATGTAGTGCTTGCCATCCTCGGAGAGCGCCGCGCTGGTGCGCGCCGCCAGGGCATCCGATCCCGACCCCGGCTCGGTGAGGCCATAGGCCCCGATGATCTCCCCGCTGGCGAGTCGCGGGAGATAGCGCTGCTTCTGCTCATCGTTTCCGAAGAACAGGATCGGCTCCGACCCGATCCCGATTTGAACCCCATAGGCCACCGCGAACCCGCCGGAGCCGCCCAGGTTCTCGATCACCACCATCTGGCTGATCAGGTCCAGGCCGAGTCCGCCATACTGCTCGGGGACCTCGATCATGAACAACCCCGCCTCGCCCGCCTTCTTGAGCGTGTTCTTGAGGAGGTCACGGTCGAGTTTCTCAAGCTCCTCGCGGATCGGTTCGATTTCCTGCTCGACAAACTCGCGCGTGGTGCGGATGAACTGGCGGTGTTCGTCGGTGAAATCCTCCGGAGTGAACACCAGCGAGGGGTCGGTCTCCTCGAGCAGGAACGAATACCCCTTGATCCGTGGTCTGACCCGACGCATCTTGACCGTCACGGGCCGGCGCCCGGCGACCGCCTCGACCACGCCCCGCACGATTTCGAGGGCCGTCCTCGGATCGCTCAGCAGGAATCCGCCGCGGCATCGGCCCAACACCTTGCGCACCGGGCAGCCGAAGTTGATGTCGACCACGTCGTAGCCGGCTTCGACCAGCGCGTCGGCCGCCCGGGCGAAGTCGGTCGGCTCCGCGCCCATGAGTTGTCCGCCGACCGGATGGTCGTCGGCCGCCACGTGCGTGATGAGCCTTTGCTTCTTCCCGCGCATCAGCACGAGCTTGTCCAGCACCACCTCGTTGAGTGTGTACGACGCCCCGTGCAGGCGCGCAACCCGGCGCATCGCCAGGTCGCTGTATCCGCTCAAGGCGGCCTGGACGACGGGAACCTCCAACGCGATCGGCCCGATTCGCAACATCGACCCCATCGTACGCCGCCGGCGTTTCGGACTCAACGTCAAAGATCCGCCCGCTATATGACCGTGCGAGATCCTGGGGCGCCCATCAAAACGAAAAACCGCGCGGGCTCAGCCCAAGGACCGCGGCTTCAGCGCTCGTCGCCGTGGCGACCCGCGCCGCCTCTCGAACAGGGATGTCCGCGACGAACACCAGGGCGCTCAGGCCTCACGCCGCGTCTTCCCGGTCCGCCGTCTCGTCCGCGGGTGCCTGTGGCGAAGGCGGGGCAATGTCCGTCGGTGGGGGCGGGATCTCGATCTTCTCGTCCAGGTGGGCCTTGGCGAGGAGAAGCTTCTGCCGCTGATGCAGGTAAAGCCCCAGGGTGATCAGCAAGGCGATGGCCGCCACGAGCACCAGCAGGTGGGTGAGTTCGCGCACCTCGTTCTTGAGAGCCTCAAGTTTATACCCGAAGAACCGGCCGAGCAGAATCAGCGTCGGCACACTGATGCAGGCGGCGAATCCGTTGACCAGGATGAACGTCGAGAAGGGCACCCGCAGCACGCCGGCGGCCATGAAGATCATCGCTCGCAGTCCGGGCAGAAAACGTCCGGCGAATATGATTTTCACGCCGTGCCGGGCGAATAGGCGCTCCGCCAGGATCAGCCTGCCCGGGTGAACCATACGCCGGAAGAACCGGCTCCGCAGAACCCCGTGTCCGAATTTTCGCCCGACGCTGAACAGGATGATATCGCCGGTGAGCACGCCCACCATACCGACCGCGATCATGATCAAGAGGTTCGCGTAGCCCGCGTAGCACAGGTATCCGCCGGTCAGCAGCGGAACGTCCTCCGGCAGGGGCAGGCCGAGCCCGGCCGCCAGAAGCACGGCAAAGACAGCCAGATATGTCCACTGCTCGTAGAACATCGCAATCCCGCCTCGGCCGTCGCAAAAACGGGGCACTCGCGCATTGTAAACCTTTTCCATGGCCGTTGCGATGCGCCGCTGCAACTGTTACGCTGACTGGGTCGAGGTTTCGGGCCTATGAACGTTTCGGCCGTTCCGTGGTGGATCGTGTTTGGGGGGCATGGGCTGTTGTTAGCCCGTGGCACCTGCGAGCAAGACACGGGCTGACAAGTTGGCCCACCCTCCGTCGAAACGGTCACGGTCCCCGAGGTTTCCAACGCTGCGGCACTCACGCGGCCGCGCGCAGGATCCCTTCCGGAGAGTGGTGCGGGTGGCCAGCGACAAGTGGTATCAGGGTGGCTTGCGGTTCGAGTGCACCGGCTGCGGCAACTGCTGCACGGGGGCACCCGGCTACGTCTGGGTTTCGCGCGAGGAGATCCGTCGCATCGCCCGCTATCTCGAGCGCGACGACGAATGGCTTCCCCCGGAAATCCTTCGCCGTGTCGGGTTCAAGTATTCGCTCGTCGAGCGGAACAACGGCGACTGCGTTTTCCTGACGCCCCAGCGCGACGGCAAGCGGGGCTGCAGCATCTACCCGGTCCGGCCTTTGCAGTGCCGCACCTGGCCTTTCTGGAGCATCAACCTGAAATCGCCCACCGCCTGGGCCGAAACCGCGGAGAATTGCCCCGGCATGAACAACGGCCCAAGGTACGACTTCGTCGCCATCGAGGAGCTGAGACTCAAGAAAGACTGGGACGAATGACTTAGGTCCGTTGTCGGACGCGCAGATGCAAGGAGCCGCAGGCTTCAGCCTGGGCGGTTTCCCGAAAAGCGGTAGCCCTCGGATCACCCATGCACGCAAACGCCGCCGACATCCCGATCGCCGATCTTCGCCGGGCGGCTCGCCGCCCGGAGGTCGTGGCTGGGGTCCGGGCGTTCCATGCCGAAACCGATGCCCGGGTCGCCGCCCGGCACCCAATCTGCCGGAACCGGGGCGACTGTTGCCGTTTCGGCGAGTTTGGCCACCGGCTTTACGTGACCGCCATCGAGGTCGCCTACTACCTGGCCACCGGCGCGATCCCGTCCGGAGCGAACGACGACGTCTGCCCCCACGCCTGCGGCGGCGTCTGCCAGGCCCGCGACCGCCGCTTCACCGGCTGTCGGATCTTCTACTGCGACCCGGCCGCCCAGTCGTGGCAAGGCCCGCTCACCGAGGAACGCCTTGCGACTGACCAGCAACCCGATCACGCTCGACATCGCGCCGCTACAGCAGGCGGAAATCCACACCGACTACGGCATCCTGACGTTGCG
>JAPKGY010000587.1 GCA_026647385.1 Phycisphaerae bacterium
ATCGCGCGTCCGGATGATCGCAGCGCAACTGCAACGTCAACGGCTGCCACGGCGTTTCCGCGCCCTGGCCGCCCGCAAGCTCGGTCCGCCGGTCGGTGCCGGGAATCTCGTGGCCCTTGCGATTCAGGAAACTCGTCGTTGCGTAGGCCCGGCTGGTCTTCAGCCCTTCGGTCCTGACCCAGATGACGAGCAGATAGTCGCAGTTGGGCCGAACGGCGATGTCTTGGGCTTTGTAGTGAAACGCCAGCGAGCCGCCGTCCAGTTCCAACAGGAAGCTCGGCGGGGCCATACGGCCGACGTTCCGATCGAATCGCCCCTCCAGGAACGGCGGGAAACCCGCAGCGGTGTGCTTCTCCCAGGAGAGGGGCAGGTCGGCGTAGTTTCCGAACCGGCGTTCGTCGAAATCGAATCCCTTGACGATCCGCCGGTACGCCAGGGGCGGCCGATCGGATCCGATCTGGGCGATATCCTCGTCGCCGAAGTCCGCCGGAACGGTGGCGGCGCGCCTGACATCCGCTGGCGCGGTTGCACCGGCCTGCCCCCCCGCGGGCCGGGTCGTTTCGGCCAAACCGGCCACGGCCCCCAGAGCCAGAACAAGAATCGACTCGATTACCGTGCGGCGCATCGGAACCCCAAACCAGCCCGTCGGCAGTCCTGGAAACCCACGCCCGCCCGGGTGTTGGCGTCGCTCGGCGCAGACCCCACCCCGGGCCGACCATACGGACCCTGTAGTTATCGGTTCAAATGGGGCGAGCCCGCAGTTAGACCGGAGAGCCGCGAAGCTCAGATGCCCAAGCCGCCGAGACCCTCCATACGCTTACAACTTATTGCAGGACAAATACTTATCGTTCCAGGAAGGAAAAGGACACACGGGAGGTCGCGCCGATCCGGCCCCAGAGGGGGGATCTGGGAAGCGGATGATCTCTGGCGGAGACACGGTGACGGCAGCTTGGACAAATAGGCGGTAGAGGCAAGCAAGGAGGAGAAATCAGGGGACGAGCGGACGGCATGGGGACAAACCGAACACACCGCTCACTTTCCTGGCCACCATGGGGCCCATTCCCAGATTGAAGAACCGCGGGAATTTGATGGGTTTTGCGTGAGTGGAGGATAGAATAGGGACAACAGATCCGTGACGGCACCCCTCAGGGGACAGCAACTTATTGAGGGTGCCGGACATGACGTCGGACAAGGCGGTTTTGGCTTGGGAATCATCATGTGCGCGGGCCCGGGCCGTCGCCACTGTACTGCGCCCGGCGGAGCAGGAGCATTGTATGTTCCAGTTCATCAAGAACGAGGGCGGGACCGAGACGGTGGAATGGGCCATCTTCGGGGGGCTGATCGTCGCGGCGCTGATCACCACGATCGTCGCCCTGGGCGTGTGGATTACCAACTCCTACAGTGGCCTCCAAACCGAACTGGGTGCCTGACGCAACTCAGACTGAGTCCAGCCTTACCTGTTGAATGGCCTGGGGCCTGGGGCTAAGATACCGCTCCCTATGGCGGAACAATATGACACGCGGCGGTATTTGACCCGCTTTGAAGTTCATCGCGTCCCGAACCTCTTTACCGACGTTCTGGTCATCGGCAGCGGAGTGGCCGGCCTGCGCGCCGCCATCGAGGCGGCACAGCACTGTTCGGTGCTGCTGATCACCAAGGCCCGCCTGGACAACTCGAACACCGCCTGGGCCCAGGGCGGCATCGCGGTGGTGACGGCCCAGGATGACTCTTTCGAGAAACACATCGAGGACACGTTGAAGGTCGGGTGCGGGCTGTGCGATCGCCAGGCGGTCGAGCGGATCGTCAAGGAGGGACCGGCGCGGATCCGGGAGATGATCGACTGGGGGGCGCTGTTCGATCGGCGGGGCAACGAGCTGCATCGCGGGCTTGAGGCGGGCCATTCGGAGGCGCGCATCCTGCACGCGATGGGCGACGCGACCGGACGCGAGGTGGCGGATACGCTGATCCGCGTGGCCCGCGGTCAGGAGCGGCTGCGGATCTTCGAGGACTGTTTCGCGCTCGATTTGATCACCGCGGACGGTCGCTGCTGCGGGGTTACGACTTATCATCGGCACTTCGGCCACCAGATTTTCTGGGCCAAGCAGGTCATCCTGGCCAGCGGCGGATGCGGGCGGCTTTACCGCGAAACGACGAACGCGGAAATCGCGACCGGCGACGGCCACGCGATGGCGTATCGGGCGGGCGTACCGTTGCGGGACATGGAAATGATGCAGTTTCACCCGACGACGCTCTATGTGGCCGGCGCCAGCCGGGCATTGATCAGCGAGGCGGTGCGCGGCTTCGGAGCCCACCTGGTCGACAAGGAAGGCCACCGGTTCATGCCGGAGTTCCACCCGGACGCGGAGTTGGCGCCTCGCGACGTGGTGAGCCGGGCGATCCTGACCCAGATGGCCAGACAAAACGCGACGTGCATGTACCTCGACGCGCGGCACCTGGGCGCGGAGAAATTCCGCAAGCGATTCCCGGGGATCACCCGGCTTTGCGAAGAGTTCGACATCGACGTGTCGCGGGATCTGATCCCGGTTCGGCCGGCGGCCCATTACATGATCGGCGGGCTTGTGGTGGACGCCGAGGCCCGGACGGGCATGCCCGGACTCTTCGCCTGCGGCGAGGCCGCCAGCAGCGGCGTACACGGCGCGAATCGGCTGGCGAGCAACTCGCTGCTGGAGGGGCTGGTCTTCGGGGCGATCGCCGGAAGGAACGCGGCGGAGGCGGCGGCGGTCAACGGCTCGCCGGGCCAGCCGAAAAAGGTCGTCAGTCAGATCAATCCCTCCTCGCGCACGATGCTGGACGTGGCCGACGTGCGAAACTCGCTGCACAGCATGATGTGGCGGAACGTGGGCATCGAGCGGCTGGGTGAACGATTGACCGAGACGGCGGAGATCATCGGCTTCTGGGGTCGCTACGTGATGGACAAGCTCTTCGACGACCCGCAGAGCTGGGAGGTCCAGAACATGCTGACCGTCGCCCGGCTGATGACCGCGTCGGCCCTGCAGAGGCAGGAGTCGCGCGGCGTTCACTACCGCCTGGACTTCCCCGAGAGCGACCCGAAACTCGACGGCAAACACATCGTTGTTCGACGAGCGGATGACAAGCTTGAAATCGCCACTCGGTAAGCGATCCGCCCGGGAGATCCGCACATCGGACATTTCTTCGGCATGTGGAACGTCTTCTCCTTTCCCGTGCGGAACTTCGGCAGTACCTTG
>JAPKGY010000588.1 GCA_026647385.1 Phycisphaerae bacterium
AGAGCCGGACTGGCTCAAGCGAATTCGATCCTGGTTTGGGTCAAAGGCTCAACATGAACCTAACTGAGGTCAAAAAAGGCCAAACGGTTGATTGTTGATCGCGGCCTGGACGCGCCAGGTGTCGCCCTCGTAGTTGAAGCCGAATTGGCCGCCCTCGGGCGCCGGCCAGAAGTTATTGCCGCCGAAGTTATTGAACGGCCGGTTCGGTTCGCGGACGTTTTCCAGATCGAGGCGGTGCAGGAGCAGGCCGTCCAATTCGCAGAAGACCCTCGCGCCCAGGTCGGGCGCGAACACGGCGCGTACGCCGCCGGCTTGGTGGATGAACGCGCTCTGGCGTTTCAACTCGATTAGTCCGTTCAGATCGCTCATCGAGCGGGCCTTTCAGTTGCGTGCCAGCTGGCGGGCCTGGGCGAAGGCGCATCCGCGATCCTTCAGCATGCCGATCAGCTTGTCGAGTTCCCGCAGCGCCGTCTGGCCGCAGTTCTTGATGATGAACGGGGCCGGCAGGACCGCGCCTTCGCCGTAATGGATCGGCCCGGACGGCATCTCGTGAAACTCCCAGGGATGCAGGTAAAAGCAGAGAACCGGCGGCAGGGCTTTCTCGCGGTACAGGCCCAGCATGTTGTCGATGTGGGTCATGAGCGCCGGCGCGCCCTCGGTCCGGTAGATCGGCCACTGGTCGCGGTCTCGCCCGTGAGGATCGCTGCTGGGGATGGTCATGTCGGCGAAGTTCGGGATCTCGAGGATCCTCATGTCGCCCTCGGCCGTCCAGTCGGTCCGAGACGGGTGATACGGGGTCAGCCGCTGCTTGTGGAAGAACATCGGATACGAGGCGTCGGCCAGATAGCCGAGGTCCTCGAGGGCGTTCACCATGGCCGTGCTGCCCCAGAGCCGCGGCGCCCGGAACGAAACGGTTTGACCTCCCAGCACCTGCTCGACCACGTCGGTGGCGACTTCGATCCGGTGGCGACACTCCTCCGGCAACACCGGCCGCAGGCCGGGGATCGGGATGATCTCGTCCCCCAGCGTTTCGTGGTACAGGCTGTGACAGCCGACCTCATGTCCCGCCGACGCCACCGCTGTAACAGCTTCAGGATGCGAGCGGGCGGCATCGCCGGTAAAGAAGAAGGTGGCGGTGATGCGGTGACGATCCAGCAGATCGAGCAGGCGGGGCGTTCCGTGCACGAGGCCTTCGTAGAACGGCGTCCAACTGCCGATGTCGGTCTCCATATCGAAGCCGAATAGGACGGTCGGTTCCATCCGCTGCTCCCGCGGGTCTCGAGGTGTTCGTGGCTGAAGGTTTCGGCCAACCTGCCGGTTCGAGGCGAGAGTAACGGCCGCGCCAGGTCAATGTCAAATCTGGCGGCCCGCCGTGAGAACTGTTATAGTTGCCGCTCGTTGGGCGGACAATTCCGTTGCGGCGGCTTCCTATCGGCCGGGGGCACCGTCTTCCTTCGGGCTGGGCCACGACGGCAGGGGTGGGGCGGATGAATCCATTTCTCGGCGTTTTCCTGCACGCGGTCGGCGGCTTTTCGTCGGCGAGCTTTTACGTTCCCATCCACAAGGTTCGGCAATGGGCCTGGGAGACCTACTGGGTCACGCTCGGTTTCGTCGCCTGGGTCGTCATGCCGCAGGTCGGCGGATTCCTGACCACGCCCGATCTGTGGGGCATTCTGCGGCAGAGTGCGGGCAGCAGCATGGGCTGGTCTTACCTCTTCGGGGTTCTGTGGGGGTTGGGGGGGCTGACCTGCGGCCTGAGTCTGCGGTACATGGGGCTGTCGCTCGGGCAATCCATTTCGCTCGGTTTCTGTGCGGCCTTCGGTACGTTGATCCCGCCCGTTTTCGAGGGGACCGCGGGCAAGCTGATCCACGAGACTGCCGGACGAGTCGTCCTGCTGGGCATCCTGGTGTGCCTGGCCGGCATCGCTCTGTGCGGCTGGGCCGGCATGCTCAAGGAGCGGCGATTAACCGACGCGCAAAAGAGGGAGGCCATCAAGGATTTCTCTTTCGTCAAGGGATTCACGTTTGCCGTCTTCGGCGGCATCATGAGCGCCTGCATGGCGTTTGCGATTAGTGCGGGGAAACCGATCGCGGATGCAGCGATCGCCGCCGGCACCGACAAGGTCTTCAGCAACAATCCGACGTACGTCCTGGCGATGGGCGGCGGCTTCACGACCAACTTCATCGCCACGATGATTCTCAGCGCCCGCAACAAATCGTTCGGCAACTACACCCTCCGGCCACGGGCTACGCTCGTGAGCAACTACGTTCTGGCTTTTCTGAGCGGGTTGATGTGGTACGGCCAGTTTTTCTTCTACGGGATGGGCACCACCCAGATGGGCAAATACGACTTCGCCAGTTGGAGTCTCCACATGGCGTTTATTATTGTTTTCAGCAACCTGTGGGGCGTGTGCCTGAAGGAATGGCGACTGGTCGATAATCGGACGCGGGGCGTGCTCTGGTTTGGAATTCTCACGCTCATCGCCTCCACGGTTCTCATCGGATACGGCAACAGCCTTGCGGAGCCAACTTGATCGACAGCCCCGTATCGGGTCGCGCGGGATTCGGGCCCGCGGCCTGTGCGATGGGTCGGTCCAGCTTTGCCGGGCCGGTATTCAACGGAGGATCGCAGGAATGCATCCCAGCAGGTGGAACATAGCATACTGTTTTCTGCTGGCGGCGGTTCCCGCGTTCGCCGCAGCGGACCGGCGACCCAACGTTGTTTTCATCCTGACCGACAATCAGTCCGCCTGGACGCTGGGCTGTTACGGCAACCGGGACATCCGCACGCCGAACATCGACCGGCTGGCGGCTGAGGGCATGCGCTTCGAGCGGTGTTTCAGCTGCAACGCGGTCTGCTCGCCGACGCGGGCGACGTACCTGACCGGCCTGATCCCCTCACAGCACGGCGTGCATTCGTTTCTCGGAATGAACGCGATGATTGGCCCGGAGGCCTTCTACGCGCTCGAGGAATTCCGCACCCTGCCTCGGATCCTGTCCGAGGCCGGCTACGTCTGCGGTCTGGCGGGCAAATGGCACCTGGGCGATTCCCTCCATCCCCAGGACGGTTTCACGTATTGGGTGACCAAGCCGAGCGGTCATACGACCACGTTTTACGACGCGGAAGTGATCGAGGACGGCAAGGTTCGCAAGGAACCGACCTACCTCACCGACTTTTGGACGAGGCACGCCATCCGGTTCATCGAACAGAACAAGGACAAGCCCTT
>JAPKGY010000589.1 GCA_026647385.1 Phycisphaerae bacterium
CGACAAAGGAACCTACGAGCGGTACAACTGGCGCGGCGAGAAGGTGCAGTTGGTGTTCGTGCCGTTCTCCCTGGGCGGCCAGATGGAGACCCTCACCGGCGCGCCGCGCCAAGCCTTCCGATACGTCGATGACGCGCGAACCGGAATCTACGACATCGATTCAATGAGCGTCTACGTCGACTTCGACGTCCTCCAGAACGTCCTGGAAATGGGCGAGCTGAAACTCAATGCCGAGGCGGGCGGCGGAACCGTCCCCCCGCGAACCACACAAGTCCAGATCAAGCTCAAACCCTCCGCGTCGTCCGACCATGAAACCGTGGACGCCGTTCGAAATCGCATCCAGGCGATCTGGGACGAGATCTCCACACGGCGCCGTGCGGAAATCCCCTTCGAAAACCGACAACTGCTCGACCGCGTCCAGATCCAGACCTGGGAAGAAAAACAGGCCCGGTTCATCCAGGCCGTGGAAAAGGAAAAGTACCTGGTCACCACCCTCTTCGGGGTGATCAGCCTGGTGGCCGTCTTCCTGGTCGGCTGCATTTTCTACATGATCGTCCAGCAGAAGACGCGGGACATCGGAGTCGTCAAGAGCGTCGGCGCAACAGCACCGGGAGTGGCCGGCATCTTTCTGATTTACGGAGCCGCCGTCGGAGTCGTCGGCGGCGCGCTCGGCAACCTCATCGGAACGGGATTCGTCTGGTACATCAACGAGATCCAGGAACTGCTCGCCTGGATCAGCCCCCAAGCTCGCATCTGGAGCCCGGAGGTCTATTCGTTCGATCGGATCCCCAACAACGTCGACGGTTTCGACGTGGCGGTCATCTACATCGTCGCCATCCTCGCCTCGATGATCGGCTCGGTGATCGCCGCCATCCGCGCAGCGAGGGTGTGGCCGGTGGAGGCGCTTCGCTATGAGTAACGCCATCCTCACCGTGGCCAACGTACACAAAACCTACCGGATGGGCCGGAGCTCCTTGCACGTGCTCCGGGGAGCCTCCCTCACCATCCGCCGCGGGGAGTTCCTCGCGATCATGGGTGCGTCCGGCAGCGGAAAGTCCACCCTCCTGCACGTCATGGGCGCCCTCGACCTGCCCGATCGCGGGCAGGTCAGCTTCGAGGGAATCGACCTCTTCGCCCGGACCAACCGGAGCCGGGACAACCTGCGGAACATCCATTTCGGCTTCGTTTTCCAGTTCTACCATCTGCTCCCCGAACTCAACGCCTTGGAGAACGTGCTTCTGCCCGCCATGGTCCGCCTTTCCGTCCTCCGATGGCTCCGGAACGGGACCGACGCCCGAAACCGGGCAGCCAGTCTGCTCGACGAAATGGGCCTGCAAGGCCGCCTCAGCCACCGACCAAACGAACTGTCCGGCGGGGAAATGCAACGCGTCGCCATCGCCCGGGCCCTCATCAACCAACCCCCCGTCTTGCTTGCGGACGAGCCCACCGGTAATCTGGATTCCAAGACCGGAGAGGGTATCCTCAGCTTGCTGAAGGCCCTCAACGAGAAGGGGCAGACCATCGTGATGGTCACCCACGACGCCCGGGTCGCGGCGGCAGCCCACCGGACGGTCCATCTGGCCGACGGCCGGATCAAGACCGCCGGCCAATAACCGCCCCGCCCGAATGTCGAATGGGCCACATCCCTTCGTAACTCGTTTCTGGGTAACGTATTATGAACTTCTCCGCCCCGAACCAGTTCGCCCCGGACCCGAACCTGAAGGTGTTCCTCAACGGCCACATCGTCCCCTTGGCCCAGGCGACCATCAACGTGTTTGACCACGGCCTGCTCTACGGTGATGGAGTCTTCGAGGGAATCCGCGCTTACGGGGGAAGAGTGTTTCGCCTCGAAGCCCACCTGCAACGTCTGGCGGAGTCCGCCAGGGCGATCCGGCTGCACATCCCCATGACGCCCCAAGAGCTTGCCGAAGCCACCCTCGACACGATCAACGCCAACCGCATCACCGACGGATACATCCGCCTGGTGGTGACGCGGGGAGTGGGATACCTGGGCGTGAGCCCGGCCCGCACCGGCAATCCCAGCGTGTTCATCATCGCCAGCCAGATCGAACTGTACCCCAGGGAGTTATACGAGAAGGGGATGGCAATCATCAGTTGCAGCGTGATTCGCAACCATCCGAACGCCGTGTCGCCGCGCATCAAGAGCCTCAACTACCTGAATAACATCCTCGCCAAAATCGAGGCCCTGGATGCCGGCGTACACGAGGCCGTCATGTACAATCACCTGGGCTACGTGGCTGAGTGCACCGGCGACAACATCTTCGTCATCCGCAAAGGCGTCGTGATGACCCCCCCCACCGCCGCCGGCTTGCTCGAAGGAATCACGCGAGACGCGGTCATCGAGTTGCTCGAGAAACGAGGACTCCCCTTTAAGGAAATCAACCTGACCCGACACGACCTCTACGTCGCGGACGAGGCCTTCCTCACCGGCACAGCCGCCGAGGTCATCCCCGTCACGAAGATCGACAACCGCCCCATCGGCGACGGCCAGCCCGGAATGATCACCCGCCAACTGATCGCGGACTTCCGGAACCTCGTCAACGGCCGAGGATGAGCTTCTGAGCCCTCCTCCGCTTCGCCAGGTCAGCGAAAAATCACCGCGGCCGGACGGATACTCTATATCAAGTGCGCTCTGACCCCAGACCTCCGCGCCGGCCAGCTCCGTATCCACCCATTTCGTCGAGAAGCAGAACAGCCGCCGGATCGACACGCCCATGAAGCCGGAGAAGGCGGCTACGTTCCCGTACGGGTCGTACTCGAAGTGCGCCCAGGTGCTCAACGCGAAGTACGGCAGGTCCGTCGGCCTGATCACCTGGGTCACGTTCCCGTTCCCGTCGTACAGGTACCACCAGTCCGTCGTCAACGTCGGCGTCGACACGGTCTGGTTGGCCAGCAGGCCCCCGATCCCGCCCGAGCCGTGGATCCCCGACACCGACGCATCGCCCGCAAGCCCGCTCAAATCCAGCCCCCACGTAAACTGGTATCGGGTATTCCCGTTGCCGAGAAGGACCAGCACCACATTCCACCCGTCGTACACAAACCGGTAGGTCGTCTGCTCGATCACTCCTTCCCCCTGACCGCGTAACTCTGTTGACGAACACCGGGAGGAACGACATTTTGGCCCGGCTCCGAGTGGCCCCTGTTATACTTTGCTTATCGTATCCGCCTGTTTCGTTTCGGTTTTCAAAGAAAAAAATTAGGACCT
>JAPKGY010000059.1 GCA_026647385.1 Phycisphaerae bacterium
AACCGCGGCGACGCAGAGAGTGCAGAGTTGCCACATCAAAAGAGCCGTTCTCCGCGTTCTCAGCATCTCAGCGGTTACGGTGTTGACTTGGTTTGATGCCGTGGTGTTCCGAGTTCTGGAGCAACTGCTGGTTGGTCAGGACCACCCGCCCCGGTCGGAGAGCAAGTCGCCGTGTCCGACGTGGCGCCCCAGTGATTCCGAGAAGAAACCGGTTTCCGTGGAGAAAAGGATGCCTTTGTCCGGGGTGCGGGTCACGGCATCAAGCCCCGCGTCGCTCACCGGAGGCATCCGGCGAAACGCAGCCAAGAGTCCCTCGTTGGTCCGCACGACGAAACCGTGCTCTGACAGCAAGTCGCCGTGCCTGAGATACCGGGCCAGCGTTTCGCTCCACAACGGCCCGTGCTCTTCCTCGAACGAGAACCACACGTCTCCTTTCGGCCCCAAGGCCGCGGCGTCCAGCCCCAGATCCGGCACGACCGGCATGAAGCCCAGACGCGCGGTCAGTTCGTGGTTGGTCCGGACGATATGCCCTCTCCGGCTGAGCAGGTCGCCCGGGCTGATCGCCACCGCGCTCGTCGACGCCGGTGAGATCCGGCCTGCGTGGAACCCAACCTCGGTCGAGAACCACAGATCGATCGGAGGCGGGGGCAGTCGAACCTCGAAAGCCTTGATCTTCATCGAGATCGTCCCGTCCGCGACGTTGCCGTTGTCTCCGGATACCTCCAGAACTCCCCCGCGCAGAACGCCGGCCACCTGGACCGGCATGGGAACCGGCAGGTTCCCCTCCGGCGCGAGCAGGTGCATCTCGAACGAGATGGCGCCGGTCAGGGTGTTCCAGGAACCGATGGAACGCACCCGGGGGTCCTGGATCATCCGCAACGGCTCCGGGACACCCACGAGGTCCGGCTCGAAGTCGGGCGCGATCAGATCGGCCCCGTCAACCGAAAGCCCGACCTGACCCGCCAGAGCGATCACCGGAACTTCCGGATCGCCGAGAAACAGCCGGACCGAACCGGTCAGTTTCGAACGCCCGCTGCCGGTGAACAGGGTAAGAGCGACCGAACTTTCACCCGGGTGCAGCACGAAATGGGCATGACGGGGCAGCGGCGGCGGCTGGGTGGCGGCGGGCTTGGCGTCCACGGTGATGACCGTGTCATAGCACGTCATGCCGCTCACGGATATCACCGCGTGGATGGCGGGAAACTCCGCTCCGCCGATCACCAGGCCGCTGTCGAAGTGCTGCACCGATCGATCGCCCACCTTCAGGTCGAGCTCGAGCTGGTGCATCAGGGCGAACTCGCCCCCCACGCGATAGGTTCCCGATCCAGAGATGTGCAGGGGGGCGTTTTGCCCGAGCACGTCCCAGCTCACGTCGCGCACGCTGTAGATCCGAAACAGACCATCGAACCCCACCGGCGACAGAACGAAGGTGCCGACGAGGGGAAGGGGCTCCATGAGCGGACACTCGCAGGGTGGGAAGCAGCCTCTCTGGAAGCTGCTTGCTCCGGTCAGCTCGTGGAGTTTCGGTGCGTCGTCGACGGCCTGCCCCAGTGCGATAGCCGGCGCGCCGAGAACCACCGCCAAGCAGGAGATCGTGGCCGACACCGTCCAAAAACGGCAGGTGGTGGGGGACATGGTTGGGCCTCCCGTCCCAGGAAGGTTTTTTTGCGTCCCGGCCATTGGGCACTGGCCGGAACACCCGACTGCTCGATTTGTATTGCAACCTCAGTATACCCCGGTCAACCACCACGCTCAACAGGTCGCCGCAGACTCTTCGATCCGAGCCGCGGTGCCACGCAACTTGAGACGGGCCCAGGAATTCACCTGACTGAGACTGCCTTCCCGGGCCGCTCAGTGGCCTCCCGGCGGATCTTTCTTGGCCGATGACGGGTCCAGGATGTCGATCGCCTCGGCGAAACCGATTTCCTCGACCACGGTCAGAACGTAGTTGCGGGTGGAACTGTCCCGGATGGCTCGGATGGCGGCGAAATCCGGGTCGTGGGAGAAGCGGGTGAGGTCAGCCGCCGTGGCGTAGGCGATCAGCCCGCAATACTCCTGACTGCAGCAGCCCATGAACCGCGCCTTCGTTCTGCCATAAAAGAGGGGATGCGCGTGGTGACGCTCCAGTAGCGGCTGGACCCGGCGCAGGTAGTCGGCGTATTGGGTTTCCTTTCCCGGGATGATGTCGAACAGATTCAACACAATGATCATGGTTCCCGCCCGGCACTGACTGAAAAGGAGAGCACCTTAGTTTCACCGGCCAGACCCCAATGGTGTCTGGCCGTGCCTTGAAACGTTGGGAGTCTACCGCAGCGAGCGCGTCCTGTGCAAAAGCCAGGCCTTGTGCTGTCCGATAATCCCCGGCTGGACCGGTGGATCGCCCTCATAGTTCAGCACCGGCCGGCGTCCGGTCGATCTTTCGGATAGCAGCTCCGTGGGGGGGGCACTGACGGCGTAATCCAAAGTCCATGGGGACCGGAATCAGCGCGGAGTGCGATACCATGGCTGGCCGACCCATCCGCGTTCTGATCGTTGACGACAGCGCGCTCATTCGGTCTGTGCTGCGCGCCTCGTTGGTCCAACACCCGCACATCGAGGTCGTCGGCCAGGCCGTGGACGGGCTGGACGCGTTGGCCCGGATCGACGCCCTGCGGCCGGACGTTGTTACCCTCGACGTTGAAATGCCGCGATTGAACGGCATCGGTGTCCTCGAACGCATCGCCTCGCGGGCGGACCTGTCGGCCCTGATGGTCTCCACCCTGACTCAGGCGGGTGCCCGCGTCACCATGGAAGCGTTACAGAAAGGTGCCTTCGATTACATCGCGAAACCGCAGCGCGGGTTCGCCGGTTCGCCCGAGTTCCGCAAGACGTTGCACGACAAGGTCGTCGCCGCCGCCCACGGCAAGGGACGGCGCCGCGCCCTGGGCGCAGCCGGGGGCCCCAGCGCCGCTCCTTCGCTTCCGCCGAGCAAACAGCGAGGTTGGATCGTCGCGATCGGCATCAGTTGCGGCGGACCTCAGACGCTGACTCGAATCATGCCTTCTTTTCCCAGTGATTTCCCACCGATCCTGATCACTCAGCATATGCCAGCCGAGTTCACCCGTTCGTTCGCCAAGCACCTGGATGACGCGTGCAGCATGTCCGTCAAGGAGGCGGAGCACGGCGAAAAGGTCGAAGCGGGGAGGGTCTACGTCGCCCCCGGCGGCCGGCACATGCGGCTCAAGCGTCGGGGTGTCGACCTGCGAATCGAGTTGGACGACGGGGCCGCCGTCAGCGGCCACCGCCCGTCGGTCGACGTCCTTTTTGACTCCGTGGCCGAGGCCTGCGGGCCCCGCGCCATCGGCGTCATCATGACCGGGATGGGGGCCGACGGAGCCGCGGGGCTCGCGAAAATGCGCCTCACCGGCGCCTGGACTATCGCCCAGGACGAGGAGACCAGCCTGGTCTTCGGGATGCCCAAGGAGGCGATCAAAGGTTCCGCCGCGGACCACGTCGTCGGCCTCAACAACATCCCCTTCGGAATCGCCAGGCTCATGCAGCGGGGCTGCAAGATCACGCCGTCGACGCCCGAGGTTTCGAGAATCCCGGCTGAATCGCGCTGAGGGGGCCCCCGCAAATCGTGGTTCTGAACTCGGACGACGTGTGCTCCTCTCGAATGACCCGTCCTTGGCCGGTCGATCGAGATACGGGGTTGGAGCAGCGCCTCGCTCGGCGATCCCCGCCGCTCGGGGCGCGGCCTCCGGGTCCTTCCGGGCCGCCCAAGGCCTCTTGGGGCCGACTGGTATCGCCTCATGAATCCTCGGCAGACCGTTTTGATCGGTTTCCCGAGCCGTTACAGGGTTATCGGACTTTTTTAACCCTTTGTCGAAATTGGTTTTAAGCGTCTTCAAGATAACCGGTGAGTCTTGGTCGATAATTTGATTCGACCGACGGCGAAGATTAAAGTTTCCAGGAGCGGTTCGTCCGTCGTAGTAAACCAGGCAGGCCCCCGCATCCTTTGTGCGGGACGGCGGACGGGAGCATGAAATAGCATGAATCCACGTGGGATTGACTCACACGCGGCATCCCGAGTGGTTCGCGGCTTCGGACCGGGGATACTCACCAGCCTCACCCTGTTGGTGTTCGCGAGCGCCGGCCGGGCGCAACTCGTGTCCGGGAGCTATCTGGCGGATAGGCCATCTCAGCAATCGCCCTCAGCCGCCCTCACCAACTCCTTCGGGGGAGCGATCTACGGTAAGGCCAGGGCTTTCGGAAGGACTCAGGGGGCTTCCGTTGCCACCGCAGGGCCCCAGCCTTTGTATCGCGGGCGTGCCCTGGGGCGGGGCGCCACTGGCCCGCGGGCCGCGGGAACCCATCCGGGCTTCAGAACACGAACCTCACTCCTCGGAGGTGCGCAGGGTGGGGGCGACCTGTACGCGCTCGGGCTCACCAGCAGAGGAGCGGGGCAGACTCTTCGCATGCTCAGCGCATTGTCCTTCAACGGGTACATGCCCATGCAGGGCCTGGCGGACGCTCCCATCGACCGCGAGCGGAATCGTTTCGCAAGCTGGGGATCCCCTGAGATCGTATCGCGCCGTTCGGACGGTCTCGTTCCGCAGACGCAGCCCGCGGTGAGTCCGGACTCGCCCAAAGTGAGCCTGGATGAGCTGGTGAAGAACAGCCTCGAAAGCCGGCGCAGCGTGTACCTGGCGCGCGCATTCGAGGAATTCAAAGCCGGTGACTACCACGCCGCCCGCGATCAGCTGATGCTGGCTGACGCCACCGCGATCAATGCTCCGCGGGAACGTGTGTACGTGAAGCTCCTCTTCTGCTTCGCATGCCTGGCGGCGGAGCAGTACGTGGAGGCTGAAACAGCCCTCAGATGGGTCTTACAGCGAGACTACCGCGATGGGGGCAGCGCGGTCCCTGAGGCCCTCAGGCAGTTGCGTGACGTCCGGTCCCTTTACCGCGATGCCAAGGCCTACGAGGCCCAGATGGCGATGCTTGAGAGGCACCTGACTCGCGTCGAGATTCGCGGCACGCCGAGCGAGGCGCTGTTGCGAGCGATCGCGTCCTGGGGTGGCAACGACGTGGCCAATGCGCGATACTACGCGCGGCAGGCGGTCGACCTCGCCGAGCGGGCGGGCGTTCGCGACGAGGATCTGTCTCGTCTGGGAATCTACCTGGCGGCGGTTGAAAAGAGTGGCGAATCGCCGCAGCTTGAGTCTCACAAGCCGGCAGAGACGAGCCGGCGTCAGGTGGGTACGTTTGAATCCGGTCTGCTGACGATGGAGGCCATACCCGTACCGCCGTCGAAGTGAGATCGGCACCCGTCCGAACCGGCGATCCAAGCCCTTTCCGATGGGGGGGAGGGTGATCCGACCGACGTTTCGCGTGGCCCGATGTGTGACTGAAGACCCGCACCGCGGAGGCTTCCCTGTGGCGGAGCGGGTTGTGGGCGGGCCTGTTGATTCAGAGCTGAAAACGTCCGATAGGTTATGTGATGGCTGAGGCGCAACATTTGCCAAACGGGGCGCGCCATTTCCGGCAGGTATGGCTTTATTCTTTCTTCGCGCACGCCGCCCTGTTCGCCCTCAGCCTGCTGTCCGCTTTCGCGCTGAAGTATGAGTTTCGGGGCTGGGATAGCTGGCTCGTCCAGGAGTACCTGACCTATCTGCCGCTGACCCTGGTGGTGAAGCTGTCCGTCTTTGGCTGGAGCCGGGTCTATCGCGATTCCTGGAAGTACGTCGGGCTGCGCGATCTGTTCTCCATCACCCGGGCGACCCACATCAGCATATTCGTCTGTGTGGCGATCTACTACCTGACCCAGTTCGTGTGGATGCGGTTCCTGCCGCCGACCAAAGTGTACTGGGTACCCGCTTCCGTTTTCCTGCTGGACTGGCTTTTCACGATCGCGTTCGTGGCCACCGCCCGGGTGGGCTACCGGTTTTACTACGAGGAGCTTCGTCCGCTGGAGACCGGGGCCGAGGTCCGGCTGTTGATCATCGGTGCCGGCGACGTCGGCGACTCCATTCTCCGAGAGATCGTCCGGACCCTGGAGGCGCGTTACCAGGTGGTGGGTTTCCTGGACGATGACGAGCGCAAGCAGGGGGGGCGGATCCGCGGCATCGAGGTGCTGGGTCCGACGGAACAGATTCGCGAGATGTGCGAGCGCTACCACGTCGACGAGGTGCTGATTGCGATGCCTAGCGCGCCGCAGCGGAAGATCCGGCATCTGGTCGAGTTGTGCCACGGCATGAACCTGCGGTTCCGAACGGTCCCGGCGGTCAGCGATCTGATCGAGGGCCGCGTGCAGGTCAGTCAGATCCGTCCGGTGGACATCGAGGACCTGCTCGGCCGGGACCCGGTCACGCTCGATACCGGAGCGATTGGCCGGTACATCCAGGGCAAGGTGGTGATGGTCACCGGGGCGGGCGGGTCGATCGGCTCGGAGATGTGCCGGCAGATCTGCCGGTTCAAGCCGCGACGGTTGCTGCTCGTCGAGCGGATGGAGAATGCCCTCTTCGAGATCAACCGGGAACTCGCCCGGTCGTTTCCGGACATCGACTGCAAGCCGTGCGTGGCCGACATCGGCGACGGGGTGCGGGTCCGGTGGCTGCTTCAGGCGGAGAAGCCGACGGCCATCTTCCACGCAGCCGCCCACAAGCACGTGCCGATGATGGAGTGGAACCCCGGAGAAGCCATCAAGAACAATATCGTCGGCACCCGCGTGCTGGCTGACGCCGCTTGCGAATGCGGGGTCGAGAAGTTCGTGATGATCTCGACCGACAAGGCCGTCAATCCAACGAGCGTCATGGGCTGCACCAAGCGCGTGGCCGAGATGTACGTTCAGCAATTGGCCGGCGCGACCGGAGCGAAAACCGAATTCGTCACCGTGCGGTTCGGCAACGTGCTCGGCAGCAGCGGCAGCGTGGTGCCGATCTTCAAGGAGCAGATCGCTCGCGGCGGGCCGGTGACGGTCACCCACCCGGACATGATCCGTTACTTCATGACCATTCCGGAGGCGTCGCAGCTCGTGCTTCAGGCCGGTGCCATGGGCCGGGGCGGCGAGATCTTCATGCTGGACATGGGCGAGCCGGTCAAGATCATGCAGCTTGCCCGCGATCTGATCACCCTGAGCGGCCTGCGCCCGAACGAGGACATCGAGATCAAGTTCACCGGAATCCGCCCGGGCGAAAAGCTGTTCGAGGAGCTCTCCATCACCGGCGAGGATGCCTCGCAGACGCAGCACCCGAAGATCGGCATCGTGCGGAAACGCCCGGAGGACTTCGCCCACGTGTGCGCATCGATCGACCGTCTCGTGGCCATGGCGGACGCCGCCGCCCCCGAGGAGATCCGCGACCAACTCCGCAAGGCTGTCCCCGAATACAAACCCTCCGTGCCCGGCCAGCCCCCCGCCCGCGAGCCGGCCCGAAAAGGCACCGCCGCCTCCGTGGCGGCCCAGGGCTAGACCGAACCAGACGACGACCACAAGCCATTCTGACTTTGACCCGGAAACGGCGCGGGAGCAGTCGGGATGGCAGCGAGACCGGGAGCGAAGAACACGCCCCGGCGCGTCGGCCGACCATGGAGGCTTGGAGAGGGATAAACAGCGGCTTCCGCCCCTGTCGCGACCCAGGACTTGGTCGCGAAAAACGAACCTGTCCCGTTTTCTGACGCCCGTTTTCTGTCGAACTCAGACCCCGCTAAAGGCGTTGAACCCTCCGTCGACCGGAACGGTGACGCCGGTGACGAACTTCGCCGCGGGGGATACGAGCCATTCGACGGCGCCGTAGAGGTCTTCCACGGCGCCGAAGCGGCCGGCGGGCGTATGGGCGATGATCGATCGGCCTCGCGGGGTGAGTTCACCGGTCTTCTCGTCAGTCAGCAGGAAGCGGTTCTGGTGGGTGAGGAAGAAGCCGGGCGCGACGGCGTTGACGCGGATATGGGGCGAGTATTCCTGGGCCAGGTGCACGGCCAGCCACTCGGTGAAGTTCTTGACGGCCGCCTTGGCGGCGGAATAGGCGGCGATCTTGGTGAGCGGACGGAACGCGTTCATACTCGCGATGTTGAGGATCACCCCCTCGCCGCGGTCGGCCATCGCCCGGCCGAAAACCATCGACGGCAGAACGGTGCCGATGATGTTCAGGTCCATGACCTTGCCGAACGCTTCGATGGGCAGGTCGAAGAACTTCTTGTCCGGTCCGGTGGTCGCCTGGGGATGATTGCCGCCGGCCCCGTTGATGAGAACGTCGACGCCGCCCATCGCCTGGGTGCATGCGCCACAGGCAGCTTCGACGCTGGCGCGTTCGAGCACGTTGCAGGCGACGGCGACGGCCTGGCCGCCGTTCCTGCGAATGCCTTCGGCGACGGCCTCGGCCGCTTCCAGCTTGAGATCGAGGATCGCGACCGCCATCCCGCAACGAGCGAGGTGGTCGGCGATCCCGCCGCACAATACCCCCCCGCCGCCGGTGATCGCCACCGTCCTGCCGCGAAGTTCGAACAGTTCACTCATGGTGTCACCTGGACTCTCTCATCAAGCAAACGGCCGGCGCTGGGCACCGGCCGTCGGTTCATCAGAACGCACAGAATACCACGGTCTCAACCAACCGGGTAGTCCTTCTCCGGAGTCGCGTCCGAATCGGGGTCAAACCATTCCGGCTTGAACTCGATCTTCCTTCCGAGTTCCATGGCGATGTTGGAGGTCAGCGCCACGACCGCGTCGGCCAGCGCGACCCGGCCATTGCATCGCGGCTTCTGCGGACAGTCGAGCTCGCCGTTGCGGATAATCCAGCACAGATGTTCCTGCTGCTCGCGATAGCCCCGGCTAATCAGCGTATTCTCCGCCCCCACGCTGCCGCCCCAGGCGGCGGTCGAGCCCGATTCGACGGTCGGACGGCTCATCCGATTCTCCGCCCAGGTAATCCGGGTATCCTTTTCCGCCCAGGGCACCAGCCCCTCGCCGGCGTACCAGGTCACGCGGCCGTCCTTGCCCGGGGGAACCGGTTCCTTATAGAGGAAGGCATCCAGCTCCCGGTCGATGATGAGCGTTCCCTTCGTACCCATGACTTGCTCGCCGTAGTTGTCGAAGGAGTTCGTGCCGATCGCCGAATAGGTCGCGATCACCTGGCTCTTCGGAAACTCGTAAATCAAGAACACGTGATCGAAAACGCCGCGCCCATCCTTGAAATACGAATTCACGCCGCAGCCCTGCACCGACGAGGGATGCTCCTTGTCGAGGAAGAGACTGATCGCATCGAGTTGGTGGCTGCCCAACTCGACCATGAGCCCGCCGCCGGTCGCGGGATCGATCCGCCAGCGGACAAGGTGCTCAAGACTCTTGTAACCGTACTGGGACGGATCGAGTTTTTCATCGTCGGGATCGATCTTTCGCCCGAGCGACCAGCCGTCGTACAAGCCTTTCTCCGCATCGGGGCTGCCGGCCTTGGTCGAGTTGCGATGCCACAGGGCACGGATGTGCCGGATGTCGCCGAGCACATCCTTTTGCTTGATAATCGAGAGGGCGTTGGCGTAC
>JAPKGY010000590.1 GCA_026647385.1 Phycisphaerae bacterium
TGCAGCGCGTTCATACGCTCATCGTAGATGCGCAGCAAGGTCATCAAGCGCAGGCCCTGGCGCAGGGTGTCGACGGACAGTTTCGCCGCCCATGCCGCCGTACGCGACGATCGTGAGCTGGCAGACGGCCCCCGACCGGATACGAATCGTCGGGAAACGCTCGCCCGTGGCCGCCATCTCGCAGCCGGCCGGCGGCCTCGGATCGCTGCGCCGGGCGTACAGCAGCTTGTTCTCGATCACCAGCGTCGGCCGATCGTTCTCCCCGAGCAGCCGACGGTACAGCTCGCCCGGGCACCACCGCCCGTGGACCGCCAGGACCCGCGTACCCGGTATACCTAGTAAATGCTTCTCAAGGCTCTGACTGTGCGTCGGCCCATAACCCCGGTATCCGCCCATCGGCGTGCGAACCACCAGCGGCACCGACACCCGTCCGTCGTACATGCCGCCAAACTTGGCCGCGTGATTCACAAACTGATCGGCCGCCAGCAGAAGAAAATCGCCGAACATGATCTCGCAAACCGGGCGATGACCCGCCAGCGCCAACCCGTTGCCGAGACCGACGATCGCCGCTTCACTGATCGGCGTGGATCGAACGCGCAAGCCGAACCGATCGCTCAGGCCGGCGGTCGCCTTGAACGCGCCGCCGTACGGGTCGCGCACGTCCTCGCCGATCACCACAATTCGCTCGTCGGCCGCCATGGCGTCGGCCAACGCGTCGCGAATCGCGTCCACCACTCGCCGCGACTCAAACGATACTTCGCGCCAGTCACATCCGTCAGCCTTCCCGATCCCGCCGGTCGCACCGGGCGACACGCTCGCCTGCGGCGCACCCTCGGCCGCCCGGACAGCCGCATCGATCCGCGCGTCGATCTCCCCGAGCATCCGCTCGACGCCGACGACGCCGCCGGCCAACACCTGATTCAGCGGATCAATCTCGGCGAACTGGGCCACCTCGGCCGGGTCCCGCCCGTCATCGCCCTTGGAGTGCGCTGCCAGCCGATACGTCCGCACGTGCAGAACCACCGGCTTGCGAGTCCGGCGAACCTGATCAACCGCCCGCCCAGCCTCCGCGATCAGGGCCACCGGATGCCACGTATCCGCGTACGCCAGATCGATGCCAAATGCACGAGCCCGACCGGCAATCGTGCCCGCCAGCGCATCGACCCGCGGCGTGGACTGCGCGACTCCGTTGTCCTCGATCACGACCAGCAGCGGCAACGACCAGAGCGACACCAGGTTCAGGGTCTCATAGACCGCGCCTTCACCCAGCGTGCCGTCACCGATGAAAACAACCGCGATCGCGTCCGTCCCGGCGAACTGGGCCGCCATCGCCAGGCCCGCAGCCACCGGCACGATGCCGCCTTGAATGCCGTTCGAGAAGAAACCGTCCCGGCAGAGGTGTTGGCTCCCACCGAGCCCCCCGCACACGCCCGTCGTCCGGCCCATCAACTCGGCCACCAGCCCCTCAACGTCCCCCGTCCGGGCCAGATAGTGCCCATGCCCCCGATGGTTGCTGAAAACGAAATCCCCCGCCTTCAGCCGCTCAGCCACCGCCACGCCAACCCATTCCTGACCAATGCACGTGTGGACGGTCCCAAAGAGCCTCCCCTCAGCAAAAAGGGAGAGCAGACGCTCCTCCGTCCTTCGGATGGTCAGGGCCTGGTGTAAAAGTCTGGGCTCTACCGGAAAGGAAGCGGCCCGAGGCCCACCAGAGGCGGGGCAGGTGGTCGGCGGACCGCCCTCCGCGGAGGCCAAAGGCCGTTGTCGACGACCCGCCGTCCGTTCTCGCTCGATCAAGACCGAATCCATGCGAACATTATCGGCAACCAGCCACCGATACTCGTACTGGGGACCGGTGCGGACGAGGCCTCTCCCGAGCCCGTTCCTAACGCGGACCGCCTGCGGACCACCCTTCCAACCTTCCCACTCTCACCCCTTCAAACCTTCCCCCCCATCCCTTCACCCGTTCAAGCTTTCCCACCCTCATCCCCTCACCCCTTCACACCTCCCCCCGCCATGCCCGCTCGCGACACCAACCCTCTTCTTGAAATCCGCACCCGGCGAGCAGTCCTTCGGAAGATCGGACTCGCAAATCGTATGGACCCTTGGCCATAAAGTCCTATAATCAGGCCGTCTCGCGGTAACAAGACCCCAAGCCGATAGAAGCAGTACCGGACCGGCAGGCGGAAGGGCCGGGGGGGCTCTCGGAGACGGAGCCGCGACAAGGCCGAACTCGATTCAGAACCTGACGGCGAAGGATCGATGCGATTTGCGCGCATGTTTTTCCGAAAGGTTTCTTTTGGGTTGCGGACCACAAAGGGGCGGTCCGCCTTGGCAAGGAGCACCGAAATGTCGCGTCGACTCGCACCGTTCTCGCTCGTCGTTGCCTTGCTGTTCGCTTCTGCCGCCTGCACGCTCAACGTGCAGCTCCTGCCCGAGAACCTGGTCACCACCGGTACCCCCTTCGTCATCAAGGGAACCGCGGCCGTCCTCGACAACAACGGCCCCTGCCTCGCCTGGATCGGCGACAACGGAATCATTTACCATCTCTTCCAGGGGCCAACGGTGGAAAACGCCGTTTTCGATCACCTCAACACGCCAGGAGTCACTTCGCGGCTTCAAATCGCGACCCGTACCGATCTCCAGGTTTCCTGTCAGGTCGGCACGATCGCCCAGGTGGTCAGCGTGCTCGAGGTCGTGAATTGACCCGCCGGCAACCCGCGACCGCCTGAACCGACGCCCGCTCGGCAGGTCCGACGGAGCATAGACAAGAAGCACTTCACGAAATAAAGCATAATTGACAACATACTGGCCGATTTGACCCGCAGTGCCCCTTCGGCTTCACCGGGCGAGCACACGAAGATCGGCGGCGGCGGCGTCCCACGCACTCCGCCCGATTTATGGGACCCCATCGCCTCGCGCGAAGCGGGACGAGGGCCCAAAACGAAGTTTCTGGCACTCGCGCGCGAATTAACCGCCTGATTGTGGATGAAAAAAGGTGCAAGGGTACTCTTCATACAGTAAGATAGGTCCCCGAGGTGTGGTGACACTGAATCGGCAGGTATTAAAAAGGGAATGGGAGCCTTTGCCACGCCACCCCGACGAGTGGCCGATCGTGTTCGAGGCCGTCCGGGTATCGCTGGCCAGGCCTGCCAAGTCAATTGAGCCCTTGAGGCAGAGAGCCAGGATTGTCACGGTCCGTCGCGAGCGACGAAGGCCACACG
>JAPKGY010000591.1 GCA_026647385.1 Phycisphaerae bacterium
CGACGTGATCCTCGGCGGACGCCGCTGCAATATCAAGTCGTTTCTCATTTCGCATCGCGGGCAGATCAGGGCGATTCGCAAGGACCCGGCAGCTCGTAATCAAGTTTCTGTAAGCAGGCAGGTGGCTGGATAGCAGTTTGCCCAATCCCTTGATGTCGTTGCGCCAGTCACGATGCATGATCGTTGTCCTCAACGGATGTGCGGGCGATGGGCCACGGATCGGGCAGCGGGAAACCGAGCCCACGGAATCCCGGCTCCTGTTTTGTTGTCAGGCCGACAACGATCTCTTTCGGGTGTTGTCGGACAGCGGGCTTCGTTGCCCACGCCACGACACGCCAGAGGAGGCGATCGGACGGGCCCCGGCTGATGCCGGCGTGCTGATCCTGGCGAACGGCTATCCGGAGCAGACGACGCCGATCGAGCCGGCTCTGCTGGACCTGGCTGCGGCCAAACGGTTGCGGTTGTATATCGAATACCCCGGCTCGATGCCGGGTCTCGAAATCGCGCAGCCGCGGGGTATCGAGTGGGAGCGGGCGGTGGTGGCGTCGCCATTCTTCCGCCCCGCACTGAACGAGATGCACATCCTGACCCTCAACGGCTGCCGCTTCACGCCGGTCCAGGCAGCCCATCCGCACCTCGTGCTCGCACGCGTGGCGGGTTATGACTCGGCGGTGTTCGGCCTGCCCGGCGAGACGTTTCCTGTTCTGTTCGAGCACCCGCGCGGGAACGTGCTGGTGGCCACGACCAGGCTGAGCGGGTTCGTCACCGGGCGATACGGACCCACCGAGGCCTGGCAGAGCGTCTGGCGAACCATTCTCGGTTGGCTTTCTCCTCCGGTGAAAGTGCCTGCGCTGGCCTGGAAGCCGACCGTACGACCCTCCTACGGCCGCGAGACGAAACTCCCCGAGGATAGTGAGTTGCAGGCTTTTCGACGGGGGATCGAGTGGTACCGCCGGGGCGGCCAACTGGTCGACCGCTCGCGCCTGAAGCAGCTCGCCGAACGGGTTGACCATCCCGATCCTTGCGGCCCGTGGGAAGCAGGTACTCCCGTCGGAGACGGCTCATGCGGCCTGCTGGAGGGCTATTGCTCGATCATCGACCACCTGGGCCGCCAGCCGGTGCGGTATGCGTTGCGGAACGACTGCATGGGCGAGTCAGCGATGGCTTTTGCTTTCGCGGGCGTTCTCGATCGGGATGAGTCGGACTTGAAGGTGGCGCGTAACCTGACCGATTTCATCTACTTCAACTCTCCTTTGAGCAAGGGGCCTCGCAGCGACCCGGCCAGCCCGTCGTTCGGACTGGTCGGCTGGATGACGACGCCCCCCGCGCTCAACCTCTACTACGGCGACGATAACGCCCGCAGCATGCTGGGTACCCTCACGGTAGCCGCTTTGCTGAAATCGACGAGTTGGGACGAGCCTCTGATGCGTTGTCTGCTCGCCAATCTGAGAACCACCGGCAAAAAGGGGTTCCGCGGCAATCGCCTGGACGAAAAAGGCTTGCAGGCTCGCGGATGGAGGCACTTCTACGATCGCGACCTCGCCAACTACAGGCCGCATTACGAATCCTACCTGTGGGCGTGCTATCTCTGGGCGTATCGCCAGACCGGATATGAGCCCTTCCGGGATCGGGCTGCCACGGCCATACGCTTGACCATCGAGGCTTATCCCCAGGGGTGGCGGTGGGTCAACAGCATGCAGGTGGAACGGGCGAGGATGCTGCTGCCTCTCGCCTGGCTCGTGCGGATCGAGGATACCCCCGAGCATCGCGGGTGGCTGAAACGCCTGGCGATGGATCTGGCGGCCCGCCAGGACGCCAGCGGTGCGATCCGCGAAGAACTCGGCAACCCCAAGAACGGCTCCCACAAACCGCCGCGGTCGAACGAACAATACGGTGCGGGCGAGATGTCGCTGCTCCAGCAGGATGGCGATCCCGTCTGCGATCTGCTGTACACGGCCAACTTCGCTTTCCTTGGCTTGCACGAGGCGGCCGCGGTTACCAGGGACCCGTTTTACAGCGAACTGGAAGACAGACTCGCTCAGTTCTTCTGTCGCACGCAGATTCGCTCGGAGGCGCATCCCGAACTGGACGGCGGGTGGTTCCGGGCGTTCGATTTCCGGAAATGGGATTACTGGGCGAGCAACGGCGATTTCGGCTGGGGCGCCTGGTGCATCGAGACCGGTTGGTCGCAGGCGTGGATCACCTCTGTACTGGCCATGCGCGAAATGAAAACGTCGCTGTGGGATTTGACGGCGGGCTCCAAGGTCAAAGACTGTTTCAGCGAGGTCAGGACGCTGATGATTCCCTGAATTGCAGGGGACGGCCTGCTGCCATTGAGGGGACCGGGCCGGGCACAGGGACCGGATCGGACCCAGAGGAAAAAGTGTTTGCGATCGCTTCGTTGAGGTAGACTATCTGGGGAGACCTCGACAAATCCCGTGGGCCCTCATGAGACAGGGGGCGACAACTATGCCTGACTGGTCCTGGTATGCTCTGGCGTTCTGCTCGGCGAGTGTGGGCTTCTTCGGGCCGCCCATTCTTGAGGGATGCCGGGGACGACCGAACGGACGATGGCCCGCGCGCGGTGCGCTGCTCGCTCTTGGGGCCGTGATGGCGGCTGGGATCGTGCTTGGGCTGAGCCTGCACGATCTCCGCCAGACGCACATCAATCCTGTGGGCAAGTTCGCAGTTCGTGGCGACGCGGTATTCAAGGTGATGGGCTTCCATGCCTTACCGGGCCTCATCTGCCTGGTGCTCGCCTTTGTCCTGGTTGTCCATCTGTTTCGCAAGCGCAGGCCGGAAGGTCTTCCTGCCGCGCTGTCCGGCTTGGTGACACTCGGGTTTGCGGTCGCGGCCATCGCGACGACCTCCCCTCAGTGCGGCGATGAGCTCATTATGCTGATGATCTTCCTGTCGCCCGTTCTGGGCGGTTGTGGCTTTCTGCTGCTGATCGCCTCGCTGGTATTGCTGTTGAGCAGTCTTTTATGCCGCTCTCAGCCCACATTGCCCGTTAAGTGGGTGTGCGATCGTTGCGGGTATACGTTGGCCGGCGATTCCAGCGGTGCCTGCCCGAAATGTGGAGTAGCGGTGCCGGACGGCCTTCAGGCTGCGCCGGCAAGGATGACTGGTGAGTGCAGGTCCATTGTCATTAAACGCCAGGTCTGGACTGGCACCGCCGCCGCGCTGCTGGGCGTTTTCGCGCTCGCCAGCCTCCTCGTGAGCCG
>JAPKGY010000592.1 GCA_026647385.1 Phycisphaerae bacterium
CCGCATTCTGGGTTTCAATCCTTGTTTTGATGGATGATTCCCCCCGACTCGATACTTCTTTACCGCGGCCATGATAGAAACCTGTTTCAATCCTTGTTTTGATGGATGATTCCCTAAACGATTTCGCCATCCCCCGCCGAACGCCGACGTTCTGTCCGGGCTGCCCCCATCGCGACTCGTCCGCCCTGTTGCTGGACATCAAGAAGCGGTTCGCCGACGAAACCTACATGCGGAAAACGTACGGGCGAGGCGCGGTCGATCTGGTATTCCACGGCGACACCGGCTGCTACACCATGCTGATGTTCGAGCCCAACGCGCCGCTGATGCACAACTACTCAGGTATGGGCCTGGGGGGCGGGACCGGCAGCGGCATCGACCCGTTCATCCGAAACAAGCAGGTCGTCTTCATGGGCGACTCGACGTTTTTCCACTCGGGCTCGACGGCGATCAGCAACTCGGTGGCCGGGCGGCAGGACATTACCTACATCATCCTGGCCAACGGAACGACGGCCATGACCGGCCACCAGCCCTTGCCCACACTCGAGGAGGACCTGCTCCACCGTCCGATCCCGGCCCAAGAGATCGAGTCGATCGTCAAGGCGGTGACCGGCGGCCGCTGCCCGGTCATCCGGGCGAACCCCGCCGACCGCAAACCCTATGGAAAGCTGCTCGAGCGGGTCATCCTGGCCGACGGGGTCAAAATCCTCATCGCCGACAAGGAGTGCGGGATCACCTTCAACCGGCGCAAGACACGCCGGCAGCGGGCCGAATTCCGGGCGAAAGGGTTCATCCGCCGCCAGGTCGAAATGAACGTCACCCCGGAGGTGTGCGAATACTGCCTGGAGTGCACGAACAACACCGGCTGTCCGGGCTTGACGGTGGTGCAGACGGACTACGGCCCAAAGGTCCAGACCGACCTGTCCTGGTGTACGAACGACGGGGCCTGCGCCCGTGTGGATGCCTGTCCCTCGTTCGAGGAGGTGATCATCACCCGCCGCCACCCGCCGACCCCGCGGGGACACAAGATCCTGCTGGCGGACATCCCGGAGGTTAAAACCACCTTCACGGGGGATGTGTGGCGCGCGTGGCTGGCCGGCGTGGGCGGCATGGGGATCGGGACGGCCGCCGGGATTCTCGTCCTGGCCGGCAAGCACGACGGATACACCGTGCACTTCAGCGACAAGAAAGGACTGGCGATCCGCAACGGCGCCACCTACTCCCAGATCATCTTCAGCAAGACCGATCAGCCGGTGTGCATGACGGTCGGCTACGGGCAGGCCGACCTGCTGCTCGGGCTCGATCCGCTCGAAGCGGTCCGGGCGGTGGACGGAAAGTCGCCGTTCCGCGTGGCTGACCCCTCGCGGACAGCCGCCGTCGTGAATACCGATCCGAGCCCGACCATCCGCACCCTCATGGGGCTCGACGGCATCGGCATCGACCAACTCGAAGCCGCCTTGAAGCAGGCGACCGACCCGCAGCGATACTTCTCCGCGCGGATCGCGTTGCTGTGCGAGCGGATCTTCGGGACGAAGCTGTACTCCAACATCACCATGCTGGGCATCGCGTATCAACGCGGCCTGCTGCCGCTGTCGCTGACCGCCTTGCAGGCGGGGATCCGCGAGGCGATCAGCGCCGATTTCGAGAAGAACCTGCGGGCGTTCGACGTCGGGCGGAAACTCGTCTACCGCCCCGACCTGTTCGCGGATCTGTTCGGGGAACAGCAGACCCCCTCGCGCTCGCTGGCCCGGACGGTGCGCGAGAAAGCCGCCTACCTGAACATGAGACTGCTCGGTTCGAGGAAGGCGTTGCGCGAGGATAGACCGGGCGCGACCGGCAAGCGACGGCTCCCGGACACGAAGGTCGCCCGTACCTACAAGCATCTGGTGTTTACGACCTTGCGGGCTTGCCGCGAACTCGATCGCGATACGATGCGGGACATCGCCGTTCGCATCTACGATCTGATCCAGTGGGGCGGCGTGCGCTACGCGCGGCGATACGTCGAACGCATCCGGCGAACCTTCCTCGCCGACCGCGAGGAGGAGGGCTTCGCCGCGACGCGGGCGGTCGTGTGGAACCTCGCCAAGCTTATGCTCATCAAGGACGAGTTCTACGTCGCACATCTGCTGACCAGTTTCGAGAAGCGCCGCCGCGACCGCCAGCGCTATAACGTGAACCCGGCCAACGGCGATCGCCTGCGATACCGGCGCACCTTCCACCCGCGGTTCTTCGGACGCCAGTTCGACGTCCGCGTGCCGCACGGGTCGTTGTACGTCCTGCGGAACCTTCGCATCCTGCGGCGGATCGTGCCGCTGTGGCGCTACCCCGAACGACGCTTTCTCCGGTGGTACGAACGCCTCGTCGACGACTTCAGCCGGGCAACCCGCGCGGACTATGCCCGCTACCTTGAAGCCCTGAAATCGGTGGAGAACGTCCGCGGCTTCGCCGAGATCCGGCGTCCGAAAATGGAGGCCGCCCGCTCCCGCGCGGATCAGCTCCTCTCCGGCCTGCGGGCCGCACCCCGCAGTGCCCTGGGCATCCGCGGCTGAGCCCTCCGCACGGCCCGGTTCGTGAAGGGACGAGGCACGCTCAGCCGGTGCCAAGCAATTGGCGCCGCGAAAGACGGCAAGGGGGGAAAAAGTGGACATTCTACTTTTCTGCAGAAAAGCAGAATGTCTGGGTGGCCCAGGGCGATTGCTCGCCCCAGACTCCCGCGGTCCCGTACGTGCATGCATTCATGCATGCGGTTCCTCGGGTCTTGGCTTCGCCGCGTGTCGGCACACGGAGTGGATCGCTGCTCCTGCCGGCCGGGGATACCTTTTCAGCAAGCGATTGAAGCAATCCCAGGTCTTCGTGCGTTCGCGGTTGCGACGCGACAAACAGTACCGCCAGTCACCTATTCCTGAAGAGCACCGCCGGCGTCCCCGCGATTACTCGTCCCGGCGCGCCGGGGGGCCCGCACTCGCACCGGCGGAGCCGGGCTACCCCCTGGCCAGGCCCTCTCCCCGCGTCCTCCCGCCGAGTCCCTGCTGCCTCGCTGCCTTCTGCCCTCTGCATTGTGACTTTTCGCCGTTCGCCACGGCGAATCTACGATTTCGGCGTTTCCCCTCTGCCTCCCCCGCATCCCGCTTGGGCTGTTCGAACAAGGCCGGCAGGTCCAGGCGCCGTGTTTTGCTAGTGAGGGGATGTGTTCGCTGAGGTGAGGGGATTCTTTGCGACGGA
>JAPKGY010000593.1 GCA_026647385.1 Phycisphaerae bacterium
AATACCGGCAACCTGTCCCAGGAGGTCGAGGTCGCGGTGGCGAACCACGTCGGCGTGGACGTGGTGCCGCTTCAATACCAGCACGACTCGGAGGTTCTCTTCGATCGCATCAGTGTGCCCGCGCATGCGACGCGGGATACGAAGATTCCATTGCGGGTGATCCTCAAGAGCCGCAAGCCGGCGCGGGTCAAGCTGTCGCTGGTTCACAACGACGTCGAGATCCCGCTGGCGGACCCGGTGCTGACTCTCACCGGGGGGATGCAGCCGAACCCGTTCACGATCCCGGTCGAGCTGCAGGGCGGCGGCGTTCATCGGTTCGATGCTCGCGTGGCGCCGCTTTCGCCGGGGGACGACGCGGTGGTGGAGAACAACCAGGCGACGGCTTTCACGTTCGTCAGCGACCAGGGGCGGGTGCTCATCCTCGCGCCGGCAGGCACGGCGGACGATCAGCAGCTTGTCGACGCCTTGCGCCGCGAGAAGGTCGAGGTTGAGTTGGCGGGCGTCGATCAGGTGAACGTCGACCTGCTGGAGTTGCAGAAATACTCGGCGGTAGTGCTGGCCAACGTGTCCGCGGACACCTTCAACGACGAGCAGCACAAGGCGCTGGCCAGCTACGTTCGCGACTTCGGGGGCGGGCTGGTCATGACCGGCGGCAACGAGGGGTTCGGCGCGGGCGGCTGGATCGGCCGGCCTTTGGAGGAGGTCAGCCCGGTCTCGTTCGAGATCAAGCAGAAGAAAGTCATTCCGCGCGGGGCGCTGGCGATCATCATGCACAGTTGCGAGATTCCGCGCGGCAACTACTGGGGCGAGCAGGTTGCGATCGCCACCGTGGACACGATCAGCTCGCTCGATTACCTCGGCGTGATCTGCTATTCGTACAGATTCGGCGGGGCGAACTGGGACGTGCCGCTCGCACCGGCCACCGACAAGGCGGCGATCAAGAACAAGATCAAGCAGATGCAGATCGGAGACATGCCGGACTTCGGTTCGACGATGACGTTGGCGGTCAACGCCCTGATGGCCAAGGCGGACGCCGCCCAGCGCCACATGATCATCATCAGCGACGGCGACCCCTCTCCGCCGGGAAGCGACGTCATCGACAGGATGAACGCCAACGGGATCACCTGTTCGACGGTCGGTATCGGGTACGGGGTTCACGTCATGGAGCAGACGCTGAGGGACATCGCCCGGCGGACCAACGGCCGCTTCTACGGCGTCAAGAACCCCAACCGTCTGCCGCAGATTTTCATCAAGGAGGCGAAGGTCGTTCGCCGGCCTTTGATCGACGACCGCGAGTTTCAGCCGCGGCTG
This sequence comes from Phycisphaerae bacterium, assembly GCA_026647385.1. GTDB lineage: Bacteria > Planctomycetota > Phycisphaerae > UBA1845 > PWPN01 > JAPKGY01. The sequence goes on from JAPKGY010000593.1 coordinate 1,312, forward strand.
GCGTTCAGCTTCGCCCAGACGACGCAGGGCATTAGTCCGGACGAGCTTCCTCCCCTGGGCGGTCTCGTGCTGACTGAGGCGAAGCCCGACTGTGTTATGCCCATGGTCCGTCATGGCAAGGACGGAGACGATCCGGTGCTGGCCCATTGGAACTATGAGATGGGCAAGATGGTCGTGTTCACCAGCGGCTGGTGGCCGAAGTGGGGGGCGGACTGGGTCGCGTGGGACAAATTCGGCAAGTTCTGGGCCCAGGTGCTGCGCTGGGCGATGCGGCAGGAGGCGTCGGCTGATTTTGACGTGATGACCCGGCTCGACGGGAACAAGGGGCGGGTTGTCGTCGAGGCGTTGAACAAGGATGCTTCGTATCTGAACTTCCTGACCGTCGCCGGACGGCTGGTCACGCCGACGATGGATCTGAAGAAGATCTATCTGACCCAGACGGGCCCCGGCAGGTACGAGGGCGAATTTGACGTTACCGGCCACGGCAACTACCTCATCAACCTGCAATACCGCGCGCCCGACGACCGGTCGGGCACGATCCGCACCGGTCTGGCGCTGCCGTACTCGCCGGAATTCCGCGAACTGGGCACCAATCTTTCGACGCTGAGCCGGGTGGTCGACCGATCGGGCGGCAAGATGTTCGGAACGATGAACCCCGAGACGGATGATTTCTTCCGTCGAGACCTGCCGCCGGTCGTTTCGCGCCAGCCGGTATGGCGATGGGTGGTGACGTGGCTTTTGCTGCCGCTGTTCCTGCTGGACGTGGCCGGCCGACGACTGGCGTCGATCGTCGCCATGTCGGTGTACGTGGAGGTGGCGGTAGTCGTGGTGGCTTGCGCCGCTTTGTGTACGGCTCATGTGTCGCTGGTGTGGGCGATCCCGCTTTCGCTGATTCTGGCGGAGGTCGTCGGCTGGTCGATCCGCTACCGGTCCATCGTGCCGACGATTCAGTTCTTCACGAGCGGCGTGTCGGCCCTGGCCCGCGTCGGCCAGCGGAGTACGGCCTCGCTCGAGCAGCTCAAGGACGTGCGCGAAAAAGTCCGCGAGGGCATCGAATCGAAACGAGCGGCGGTCAAGGAGGCGGAGACCATCCCGCTGGAGCCGGCGGCTGATCGCAGGCGTCGATTCGACGTTGGCGACGAGGCGGCTGGCAAGCCCGCCAGGGACCTGGCCGACGCACTTGGCGGGGCGGCCGCCCGGGCTCAGGACGTGAAGGAGCGGCCCGACGAAGGCCGCAAGCCGGGCCCGGTGCGCCCGGGAGAAGCAGGCGATCTGGCGTCCCGGCTGCGGAAGGCCAAACAACGCGCCCAGGACGAAATGGATAAACGGGAGAAGAATGATTAGGTGGTGTCGCGCGCGCGAGTAACAGGAATGAGCCGCGGGCTTCAGGTCGCCACGGCGACCCGTGCGGTTCTTTGACGGCGACCGAACGCCGCGAGACGGCGCGTCATGGCCTGGTACTGAGGGCGGATTTGCAGGAGATACGAACATGGCGGAGATTGATCCCCGAGTGGAAAAGGCGACGCAGGAGTTCTGCCGCAAGTACAGGAAGCTGCGCGAGGAGATCGGCAAGGCCATCGTCGGTCACGCCGAGATCGTGGACGGCGTGCTGACGTGTCTGTTCGTCAGCGGCCATGCGCTGCTCGAAGGCGTGCCCGGGCTGGGCAAGACGTATCTGATCCGCACGCTGTCGCAGGCGCTGAGCCTGAACTTCAGCCGGATCCAGTTCACGCCCGACCTCATGCCGGCGGACATCATCGGAACGAACATCGTGATGGAGGACCCGGCCACCGGCCGACGCGAGTTCCGGTTCCAGAACGGGCCGATCTTCGCCCAGATCGTGCTGGCCGACGAAATCAACCGGGCAACGCCCAAAACGCAGTCCGCGTTGCTGGAGGCGATGCAGGA
>JAPKGY010000594.1 GCA_026647385.1 Phycisphaerae bacterium
CATCTTTTTTCTGGCGCGATTGTGTCGCTCCGCGCTGGCGCCTGGGTCAGGCCGATGGACTCGAGCAGCGCATCGTCGAACGGCTGGTGCTCGGCGGTCAGCGGGAAGCCGATCCGCTCGCGGCAGCACAAGGTGTCCGCCACACAGACCAGCGACGGGAGGATGCGGTACTCGTCGGACAGGCTCTGGGTATTGTGGTGGTAGCCCAGAACGATCTGGAGGACACGCGGGAATTTCCATTTGGCGGCCAGCGCCGCCCCGAGCGCCTGGTGGTCCGCACCGACGATTTCGGTCTCGATCTCGGTGAACGGCCGCTGCGTCTTGGCCGCCGCCTGGATCACCTCCGCGAGTTGCTCGGGAAATGCCTGGCGCTCGACCAGCAGACCGAGATCGTGGATCAGACCCGCCAGGAATGCTTCCTCGGCGAATGCGCGTTTGCCGACCAGGCAGGCAAATTGCCGGGTCACGACCCCCACCGCCACGCTGTGTTTCCACAAATCGCGGGCGCTGAACGTATCCGACAGCTTTTCGGCGGTGAACAGCCGGCTGATCGAGGCGGAAATGGCGATGTTCTTGACCGCACTCAGACCTAACAGCACGATGGCCCGGTCCAGGTCCGAAACCTGCCCCGGCAGCCCGTAGAAGGCGGAATTGACGACTTTCAGAATCTTCGTCGCCAACGCCGGGTCGTTCTTGATGATATTGTGCAAGTCGCGGGCCGTGCTCCGCGGGTCGTCGACGACGGAGATGATCTTGGCCGTCACTTCAGGCAGGGTCGCGATCTCGCCAATCCGGCTCAGGGCGAGCTTGATCGCCTGATTGACGTCGAGTGTGGCCGATGCGGTCGCCATTCTGTGCTTCCTCAGTGAGTGAAAACAGCGACTGGACGGAGTCCAACCGCCTCATAACATCGACCCGGGATTACGTCGGATTTAGCAACGATCCACCTGGGAAGGCCGGGGAGCCCAAAAAGTCAGTACGTGAGTTCCTTCAGGAGCAAAGCGGGGCTTATTATCAGACGCTCGAGAACGTCGGCCATCCTTTGCGACGCCCGGCCGTCGCCGTAAACGCTTCGGCCCGGCGCGGGTCGGCTGCGCCGCAAGCCCGCGCGGATCGCGCGGCTGACGGCCGATAATGACTCCGCGCAATCAATCACGCCCGGCCCGCAGCGCAGCCGCCCCTCCTGCCGCCTCCCGACATTGACCGCATTCACCCCCAGGCTCGCGGACTCGATGATCCCACTCGACGAGTTGCCGACCAGCAATGCCGACCGGTGTACGACCCGCATGTAGTCCTCGCGCACGAGCGACTTGAACACCCGCCAGTTCGGGTGGTGCTGGAGGCCGTGAAGTACACGAATAATCCCCTCATGGCCCGGGTCGCTGTTGGGATAGATCGCCACGCCGGCCAGGCCGTTCCGCTCGACGGCCGCCACGATGTGTCGCATCGTCTCACTTTCGCACGAAGCCGGCCGACCCAGCGGATGCTGGGCAACGACGGCATAGGGCACGTCCGCGACCGGGCCGAGCAGTCCCCGCAGTCGTTGCTCGTTCCCGCGGCGATCCGTCCGGAGCCGCTCTCGAAAGCGACGAATACCATCGAGCCCGGGCGCCCCCACCCGATGGATCCGCCGCGGCTGCTCGCCCATCCGTCGCAGTCGATCCGCCGCGTCCTTGGAAGCGACCAGGTGTACGTGGGCCAGCCGGGTGATGGCGTTGCGAAGGGCGTCGTCCACCGTGCCGGCAGCGCGGTCTCCGCCGTGAACGTGGACCAGGACCGTTCGCCCGACGGCGGCGGCGCAGGCCCCTGCGAACGCCTCGATGCGATCGCCGAGGACCATGACCATCTCGCAATGGAGCCGCTCGATCGCCCGGGCGATCCCGGACACGCCGCGGCCGACGGCCACGGCCTCGTCGGCGGCATCGTCCCGGCCGGTCTGCATGCGCACCGTGGCATCCACCCGCCAACCCACCCGACGAATGTGATCGATCGTTCGGCCGAACTTCGGCAGCAGGTGCATGCCGGTCACGATCAGTTTCGGATCAAACGCCGGTCGATCGGCCAACGCGGTCAGGATTTGCTCGATAATGCCGAATTCCGCCCGCGTGCCGGTGACGATCGCGATGCGACGCTTTGTCCCGCGGGCCCTGCTCATGACCTTCTCCAGCCCTCTCCCGCTACTTGACGTCGTCCCAAGTGACGATCGCATCCGCCGTGATCCGCCGGACGGCGCGCCGACCGACAAGCTGGCCGATCTCCGACGGGGCGATTCCGGTCCCCGGCCTTTTGACGGTCAGCATGTCCCGCACGATCACCTCGTCGGGCGCGATCTCCCGCGCCGCGACGACGCTCCCTCTGGACAGGCATCGAACCTCGCGCTGCGCATCCGTCGGTCCGATCCGCCCCTCGCCCAGCAATCGTGCCGCATGGCGCGCATGGTGTACGTACTCCGCCAGGCCTCGCGGCTCGAGTGAGAACGCATGGTCCGGCCCGGGCCGCCGACGATCGAGCGTGAAATGCTTCTCGATGATGCGGGCGCCGGCGGCCGTCGCATACGCCCCCATGGTCACCGACTCGGTATGATCGCTGTAGCCCGCCACCCGACCGAACGTCCGGGCAAGCGTCGCGATGCCGGCCAGGTTCGCCTGATCGTCCGGCGTCGGATAGCTGCTCACACAATGCAGCAAGGCGAGCGGCCCGGCGCCGGCCTTGTCGAAGATCCGCACCGCCTCCCGGATTTCCTCGAGGTCGGCCGCCCCTGTAGAGGCTATAACGGGTAAGCCCGTCTCTGCCGCCGCCGCCAAGAGCGGCACGTTCACAATATCCGTCGACGCGAGCTTGATGGCCGCCACCTTGAGCGATACCAGAAACCGCAAGTCCTCGACCGAGAACGGGGTGGCCAGGAACTCCACGGAGGATTGACGCGCCAGGTCAGCCAATTCCCGAAAGCATTCCCGGCTCAGCTCCAGCCGCTTGAGCATCTCATGCTGGGTCGCGGCCTGCCCGGCCCGCCGCTGATAGGCCGCGGCCGGCGCGTCCCGGGTCACCAACCGGTCGGCGCTGAATACCTGAAACTTGATCGCATCCGCGCCGGCTCGGGCGGCCGCAGCCACCAGATCGCGGGCGATCGCCGGGTCCCCGTCGTGGTTCACACCGGCTTCGGCAATCACATAGACCGAGCCCGAATCGCCCACCTGTTTCGGCCCGATGTCGAAAGCC
>JAPKGY010000595.1 GCA_026647385.1 Phycisphaerae bacterium
TGCGATCCTTGGCTGGTCGACCTATTGGAACGGGCACCTGAGTTGACGATCGAACTGGGGACGGTCAGCAGCGACCGGGCGCTGGTCAGCCAGGCCTGCCTCTGCGGGTCGGTGGGCGTGCATCGGCCGACGAGGTCGGCCAGATTCTTCAACTGGCAGAGGTACTCGTAGTCCTCGATTCCATCGCGGATATTCTCGGCACGGATGCTCGGCAGCGGGCCGACGGTGACGCGCCCCGGGTAGAAAAGGCAGCCGTCGGCGTCGACGAAGCCACCGGACTGTATGACCCGGGCGTCCCAGCCGGTGTATGGGCCGTCCTCAATGGTGGGGTTCTTGGACATGTACGTCGGCACGAGGTCATAGCCGTAGTTGGTGACGGAATAGTACAGGAAACCACCCGCGTTGTACTTATAGGTCATGGCTCCCAGCAGAAGCCGCCCCTCGATCGCCGGGTACTCGAGCAATAAGTTGGCGTACGGGTGACGGGGGGCCATGCAGACGTACCACCACATGTCCTTGCCTTCGGACCGGAGCGAGGCGGCCGCGTTTTTGTTGTACTTTGAGGTCAGAGGCACCCAGATGTCGACCAGGGGGCGGAGAAACGAGCTGTTCGGCGAGGTCCCGAAACTCGTGTCGTTGGCCGTGGTCATCGTACGCAGGCCGGGGTAGGACGCGTGGATCTGGGAGAAGGTCGAGGCCATCGCCTGGAACTCGCTCGATCCGACTTCGTCATACCCGTAGACGTACGCCTCGTGCAGGCGGTTCTGGCCGGCGAAATAGTTGTAGAGAGTCGTCAAACCGGCTCCCATCCCGTTTGGCACGTAGGCCAGGCAGAAGGCGTTGTTCGTCGGCAGCCAGGGGTCGAACCAACCGGTGTCCCGGGGCGAGGTTCTGTAGATTTCGGTCACGCTCAGGCGGTGGTCCCGCTGCATCGTGAGGTACTTGTCCCTGATGGTGCCGGACCAGTCGTTGCCGTAAATCCAACTGGCCTGCCAGAGGCTGTCGACCGAGAAGGCGGTGGGCAGGCTCGGCTTGGTCGGCAGAACGAAGTTCCAGACGCGAACGGTCAGCGCGATCGCGATCGGGGTGATGCCGCTGGCGGAGACCGTGACGGTGGCGGTGTAATCGCCGGCGGGAGTGTCGGTCTTGGTGGCCACGTCGATCCAGAACGCCACCCGGTCGGTGGCGTTGATCGAGCAGGTGTTCTTGTTGGTTACCAGCGGGTCCGGCCACCACCCGCCCGTGTAATTGTCGAGGTACGGGGGGTAGTCGATGTTCAGATCGGAGATCGGCTGGGCCGCTCCCTTCACGTGCCCGACCAGCCAGACGCTCGCCGTGCCGTTGAACGCTCCCTGGCCGCCGGACGGCTGCAGCGCCGAGACCGTGACCTGTGCGTTCGTAAGGGGCTGGTCGGGAAAGATCGCGACCTGGAAGGCCTCGTGCTCGTTCTTGGCCAGGTAGAGGTTGTAGGAGGTGGCGCCGAGGGTGCCCTCGAAAGGCCAGTTCTTGTCCGCATGGCCGCCCTCGATCATCACCTTAACCATGGGGGTGGCCACGCCCACCTGAACGGCGGCCGAGGCGACGGCCGGGCCCCCGGCGACCAGAAACAACGCCACCCATCCCAGGTTTCTTTGGCGGAGCATCTGATCCCCCGCGATTGGCTATCCCCGCCGAGACGATGAATCATGCGATCCTGGCCTGATTATACCGGAAACCCACCGTCCCCCGTCTGTCAGCGGACGGCTTTTTACCCCATAGATGTCGGATGACGTGCCTTGGTTGGCCAGCCCCGGGGGCGATCATCGAGGATTCCCTGGGAACGGGGGCGTCGACGCCGGCCCCGCCCGATGCGCGGTTCTGGATGTCGTCGGACGGAGACGGCTTGGCAAGGCTGCCCTGAGATGTGGGTAGTCCCCGCGGTCCGCCGGGCGGCGCGCCGGCCGTGATCCGCTCCCGAACAGCGATGGCCAGATCCCGAATCCTCCGGAAACGATGACCGGGAGAATCCGGCTGATGGAACCCGAAAACCCGTGCAGCCGTTCGATGGCGGACAGTATCCCTCTGTACGACTCTACGATTTCAGGGACCACACGTGGACGACGGCGGCGTTGGTTTCCTCCGGGCCGATACCTCGCTCGACCATGAACAGCCGCCGGCTTCGACTGTCAAAAGCCATGCCACCGGCGTTCCAGCAGCAGTGGCCGGTCAGGTAGAACTGGGTCGGCTTCCAGATTGTGTAGGGGACGACGACCCAGGGGTCCTGCCGGCCGAGGGCGCTGCGGCCGAGTTCGTGAACGTCGTAGAAGATGACCTGCCTTTCGTAAGGCTGGCAGTGATAGCCGTGGGCGTTGCCGCACGGGTCGTGGCAGTTGACGGGGGGTTCGTCGTAGCAGTTCGGGCCCAGGCCCTTATAGCCGAGGATCATGATCGATCGCTTTGCGCCGTTATCGACAAAGGCTGCGCCGGTCCAGTCGTCGCACATGGTGTAGTTCGGGTAATCGCATTGGGCGGGTTCGCCCACGTTCGGGCCCGCGCACCCCGGGAACTTCACGCGGTAGTACAGGACCGGCAGAGCGTCCAGATGGCCGGTGGGCTTGTCGCTGTCGAAAGGACGGAACGCGAACAGGGTCGGTCCCTGCGAGCCGCCGTGCGTGGTGATCGGCTGGTCGCCGGCGGCCGGTGTGCCTCGAGCCCGGCCGGTAACGAGGGTGCGCCCTCCGAGGTACCGGGCTGCGTACCATTCGGGAACGGAGAAGAGGTACGAGCCCATCTTCCGGCCATGGAAGGGGGGTGCGTCCGGGCCGACGTGAAACATGCCCCTCGGGCTGGTGCCGTCGAGGTTGCAGAACCATAGGGTGGGGAAGCTGTTTTCGCCGACTACTCCCTCGGCGTACCACAGATTGATGGAGCCGTAAAGCTTGTCGGCCGTCTGGGAGCCTCGCCGGGGAACGTACTCGATATCGCTGACGAAAAGGTACTCGCGGTGGACGGTGGAAGCCAGGCCGCCGTCGAAGTTCGTCATCGCGCCGACAAGCGCAGCCCGGGGCAGGTTGTCCGGGTTGGCCTCGGTGACGGGTTTGGGAATCGTCACCTGCCCGAAAAAGGCGAAGCACTTCCACCCGGGATCCCAACAGGATTCCCCGGGATGCGCCGGGTCTTGCAGCAGTTCGAAGCCGGTGACGAGGAGCGAACCGGCGCCCCCGTTGCCGGCGGG
>JAPKGY010000596.1 GCA_026647385.1 Phycisphaerae bacterium
GTGGTCAAGCCACACCAGGGGTCGGGTTCTGTTCGCGAGTGCCATCGTGTTCGGATCGGGGCTTTCCGCGCCCGGCGCGATGACCCTGCTGCCGGTTGGTCCGCAGTTGGGCACGCATGCGGGCAACCTGGTAACCAACGGCAGTTTTGAGGTCGGCGCCCCCGCGCCCGCCAGCATCGTATTCTGGGCGACGGGGACGGCCAACGTGCCCTTTGCGATGCCGGGGGGCTGGTCATCCTCCGGCTCATCGCAGGCATACGCCTATTGGGGCTCCACCGAAGGGACGCCGCCGTACAGGACCGCGGGCTCCGGCGTTCTGCCACACGGACAGGCGGGGATGTATTTCGGCAACGCCACCGCCACGGTGGATCTCGCTCCGACCTTCCAGCCCTCGCGCACGGTGACCTTCTCCGGCGCGCCGACCTTTACCAGTGCCTTCGGTCAGCCGGTGCGTCTCTGGCAAACCGTGCCCACGCACCTCAACCCCGCGCCGTCCTATCTGTTGAGCGTTTGGGTCTCCGCCGAGATGGCGGGCTTTGGCGGGGGTGGCCCCGGGTACGACGGGATCTTCGGACTCCGGGTGACCAACGTGCTGCCGGGAGACCCGATTCAGTACTTCGTCGTCCCCAGCGGCGGCAATTCCGTTTACGGCGACTCGACGCGCTACGAATTCACCTTCGTCCCGCTCAACGCGGGGCTGCCCGTGGACATCGAGTTCATCAATTGGGGGCACATGGACCTGACCGCCCACGGGGGCACGGGCACGACCGAACTCGTGATCGACGACGTGATCGTCAACAAGGTCCCCGAACCGGCGACGTTGGCCCTATTGGCGGCGGGCGGGTGGGTGCTCACACGGAAACGGCGTTCGGCAACCCGATTCGGCGCAAGTCGCTCCGCCCGCGACGCGCCCCTTGATCCACAGGAGGACCTCAATGATCGGTAGAGCAGCGTTTCGCCTCATGATGGTTTTGCGCGCACCGTGTGCCGCGATGCTTGCCCTGCTGGCCGGTTGCCCCCCGGGAACCGCGCCCCCCGACACGACGCAGCCCGCGTCGGCCGGAATCCGGGTTGCGACGTTCAACACGCGGTGCATCGTCCCCGAAATGGACGATCTCAGCCTGCTGACCCAGATCATCAACGCGCTGGAGAAAGGCAGCGTGCTCTGCGACAGCACGCTGGCCGACATCGCCGGGGGTGTGCTGAGCGCCGGCGGCATAACCGACACCCGGGACGAGAGCCGGGACCGCACCCGCGAGCGCGCCGCCGCCATTGCCCAGATCATCAAGGCCCGACAGGACGATTTCGACGTCATCGCGCTCAACGAGGTGTTTCTGGAGGATGCCCGCGAGATCTTCGTGAACGAGCTGAAGTCCATCTTTCCCTACTACGTGGACAAGCTGGAGGGCAGTACGATCTGCACGGAGGATTCCGGTCTGATGCTCTTCAGCCGCTGGCCCCTGGAGGAACTCGGAACCGCGGGCGGCCAGCCGGGAGTCCCCGCCGTGCCTTATTACGCCGGCTGGCAGGAGTTCAGCGCCTGCAACTGCGAGGACTGTCTCGCGGAAAAGGGCGCCGGGTACGTGCGCGTGCGGAAGCCGAGTACCGGCGACGTGTACCACGTCGTATTCACGCACATGCAGGCGGACCCCGAGTGTCCCGGCCATGCATCACCTCCCGGAACCTCCGCCATCTGGTCGACGCGCCAGCAGCAGTTCGACCAGATCCAGGGATTCCTCGAATCGCAGATGGGCAAGACCGCGCCGGACTGGCCCGCCACGACCCACGTCATTTTCATGGGCGACCTCAACGTGGTGGGGACGCAGCCGCTCGCGGCCGGGGCCGCCAAGCTGGAGATGCCGGACAACGGTGAATGGCACGAGAAGTTCGACCCGGCGCAATCCGCCGGCTACTTCGCGGGGAGCCTGACGAACCCGAACGCCGCGAGCCCCCTCTATGATGCCTGGGCGCAGACCACCTCGCCGTGGGACCCCGGCATCACCAGCGGCAGCCGGAAACGGTACGACTACATCTTTCTCAACGGCGTGCCCCAGGGGCAGGTGCCGCTGGGAAGCACGGTGGCGAACCAGCGGCCGCCCGTTCCGCACCACCTGACCATTCTGCCTTTCAACGACGAGAGCGATCATTACGGGGTTCACGCGGTCCTGAACCGCTGGCAGCCGCATTGCACGCCCGTCGAGGCCCGAACGCCCCAGTCCGGTTACACGGCGCCGGACGGCAGCTGGAGCGGAGGCCCGAACGAACCCACGTGGGGACCGTGGCCCAACAATCAGTTTTACGACATGGAGATCGTCGTGCCGGGCGGGTACCAGTGGTTCCGGTTCGATCAGCCGGGAACCTACTCCTTTTCCCTGGCCAACCTCGCCGACCTGAGCCAGCAGAACGAAGCCGGCGATTTCGAGCTGCGCGTCTACACGCACACCGACCTGACGAACGAGGTCGCGAACTATTACGGCGAGGAGACGGACCTCACGGAGTACTTCCCGCCTCCGGGGGCGATCCTGGACGTGCAGCCGGTGACGATCGTTGCCAAGAAGTTCCTGATTCCCGAGCCGCCGTTCTACGTGCGGATTTCACCGAAGGACCCGGCCGGCGTGGGCCAGTACAGGTTGTACGCACACCGACACGAGGGCCGAACGAAGAAGGATGCAATCCTGCTGCCGGCCTGCTGCACGCAGGAGTACTTCCACGGGACGGCCCTGCTGAACGCCGAGGACATGCCCTGGTTTCAGCTCAACCTGGAGCGGCCCGACAACCCGGCGTCGCATCAGAGCCTGCGGTTCATCGCGATGTGGCAGCCGGCGTACCTGACGGGGACCTGGAAGCTGCGGCTTCAGGATGAGAACGACGTGGTGCTGGCCGAGAGCACGGCGACCCACACGAGCACGCCGGGCACGAACGACAACGATCCGGCGTATGGTGAGCCGCTCTCATGGCAGTACGTCGAAGTGGCCCATGGCGCGCTGGAGAGCCTGAGCGGCGCCGCGAATCCGCGGTTCTACCTGCGCGTGGCCAGGCCCGGACTGATCATTAACGGCACGTTCACGACTCCCTACGACCGCTACCGGCTGCGCTGGGAAACGAACCTGACCATCCTGCACGGGAAGGTGTGGGCGGGCACGCACGCGTTGAGACTGAAGTGCAAGGACGAGACCTGCATCGATGCCGCCGATTCCGACGAAGCCGGCATGCG
>JAPKGY010000597.1 GCA_026647385.1 Phycisphaerae bacterium
CGTGCCGCGCACGGCCGCGGCGCCGCGCGGAGCGGCGCTGTGGCCGACCGATCCGATCGATCTCGCGGCCCTGCAGCGCATCGACAGCGACCTGCGGCTGTCGGCGCCTGCCACCAGAATCAGCCCCAGCGCCGCACCCGCGACCTGCTGCCAACCGAAGCCGGGGTGGCTTCCGAAGCCGGCATAATCGGCCGCGATGGCCAGGCCGCCGATGACAATTCCGACGGCGGACAAGGTGGGGACCCGGATCACCGCGCCCATGAGCACCCCGCCGACGGCCAGCACCAGGCCGATCAATTGCTTGTATCCGAAGCCCTCGGCCTGTCCAAACCTCAGCACGTCGGCCAGAAGGGAAATGGTGAGGATCATCAGCCCGGCGGCCAGGAGCACGGCTGCCCGGTTCAGGCCCAGTTCCTCGCGATGAGCAACGGTATCCTCGATATCCGCGCAGTTCAGGCACAAGTGGCGTACGCCGGTACCGCCCGGCCCTTCACTGGTCACGTGAACGACAGCCGGCTGGCCGCAATGCTCACACACGGGCTTCGGTGGATCCATCCGATTCCTCGATCACCAGATGGGCCATGACCCCTAACTCGCCGACCAGAATCAGAACCGCCAGCGGCATCATGGCCCAGGCCGCCAGATCGCGCAGATGTCCTTCCGCAAACTTGCTCCCGAAAGACAGACAGAGCAACGCGGTGACGACGATGCAAACCAGGTTACAGAAGATGGCCACGGGAATACTCGAAACCACGAGCGTCGCCTTCTGCCAGGCCGGACGATGGACGACGTAGGCCAGGGCGGCCGCCACGACGATGAAGGCCATCAGCATATACAGGCCGCTGGAAGCGCCGGCCATGGCAACGGAGGTCGCATCGTTGAGGATCAGCATACTCCCCTCGTGCGAAACCGTCAGACCGCACAATTCGAGGGCCGCCACCGCCCCGCGAAGCGCCAAGACCTGCAACGGGGTGGAGATCAGGTTTTCGACCCTGTCGGGCCAGGGCACCATGAGGAGCAGGAACAGGCAGATCCAGCGCACCCGCCTGAAGAACTCGGCACCGCCCACGAGGAGAACCACCCCGACCAGCCCGACGACCATTCCGTAGCCCTCGACGGACAGGGACACCGCCTGAAGCCCGAGTTGACGAATCCCCTCGCCGAGCACGATCACGAGCCCACCCCACCAGCACGGGACGATGGTCAGGCCCCTCAATCGCGAGCGTTCGATCCAGAGAAGGTATAAGGCCGCCAGGGGCACCAGCTGCCCGACCGAGTAGTTGTCGTCGGTCCGCCAGACGTGGATCAGGCTCTGGAGGGTGGGGGCATAGGACCACAGCCAAGCGAGGAGCAACACGATCACGGCCGCCACCGGCGCGGCCCGCGCCGTCTGGTGGGAACGAACGGTCGAGGGTAGCTCAAAACCAGGGCTCTGGGACAAGATCCCCACCTCCAAGGCGACGGCCGGCCGGCCAATTCATGGGTCAGCCGCCGCCCGAAATGCCTGCGCCCGCCTCCTCCAACAGCTTCACCAAGGCTGGACCCGCCTCCTGGGCAAAATCGGTCGCCAGTTGCCGGGCCACGGTGGGCGACGCCATCTCCTGACAGGTGACCTGGAACTGGGCGACATAACGCAGGCGGTGACCGCTGCTCTCCGCCCATTGCTGCAACGCGGCGAGGTCCGGGCAGAAGCGGCCATCGCCGACGTAGCCGTTCAGCACGGTGATCGTCTCGGAATCCAAGCCCGCCTGCTGAAAACAGGTCAGGCGACAGTCCAGGGATCGACCATCCCGGACAGGCACCGAGAGCGGTTTCTCGTCAATCAGAACCCACCCGGCAGCCGGGTACCACGCCTCCGGCCGATGGGAAACCAGATCCCGGAAGCGGATCCCGGTCCCCACCGATAGCCTGACGCCCTGCCGCTCACCGACCGGTACATACGCTCGGCTCAGAACCTGCTTGGCAGGCGGCAGGCTGAACGGGGGCCGGACAGGCACGTCCTCCCCCTGCCAGTCCCCCAGGCGCATCGGCAGCCGAGCCAGACTCCCCGCCGGCAGCGAGGCGGCCCCCTCAAGGAGCAGATAGTAGCCCTCCTTGACGCGGTAAACGCCCCCCCCACCGATGAGTAGCACCAGCGCCGTCAAGACGGAGAGAATCCCGGCCAGCCGGCCCGAACGATGTGTGGAGGAACCCAACATAGGGTCATTATCCCAAGTGGTAAACCTGTTTTCAAGACAACTTGAGAGGCTTCCTGGTGGGTCCGCGGGCTACAGGAAAAGCCGGTGCCGGCACCCCATTCGCGATCCTCTGGAGGGGGCCGACGGCCGAGCCCGGCCTCGGATGCCTCAGACATGACACAGTTCTGGCTAGAATCGTCTAGGGATGCCACCCTAAGGGGTACGGTTATTTCGCGGCTCGTAATCCAAAAGCAACCGTTCGGGAAAACATGCGCGCAAATCGCATCGGTCCTTCGCCGTCACCCTCCGTGAAGAAGAAACCTGATGCAGCCGCCGTAAAGTCTGAACTGACGGCTGACCGCGAAATGCCGAGGTGACACAAGTCCAGCCGTTCAAGGATGTTGTCGGAAATCGCCGCTGAAATGAAGATGAGACTGGAACAAAAAGCCAGCGAAACCGAATCGTTGATTCTGACAAAAAAGCTTTTTTCCAAGACTCTCCGGAATGTTTGGGGTATATTCTAAGGTATATCGCACGCTTGCAGTTGGCGGGCGACGAGGAACCTTTCGGAACACCAGGCGTAGAACGTAGAGCGGTCGTGACGCGAGGTTCCAGGTCCGGCCTGCGGCGCGGGTGGCAAGCAGGACGCGGGCCGCGAGAGGCCGGGACTCCGGCCGGGCTCGGTCGAGCATACCTCTGATCGAAAGCGTAACCGGAGGGGATCGTCACTGATTGTTCGCTCCGGGACGTCGACGATGTCCCGGAGATCAACCAAACCGATACCACCCCCCCTCGACCGGGATCAGCCACCTTCTGACTGGTCCCGGTTTTTTGTCGCTGCTTCAAGATTCGGTTCCCACCGACGGGAGATGCCGGTGGCCGTCTTCCGGAACGGCCGTCCGGTGATCATCCCCCTCCGCTCCTCGGGAGAGGTTGGCAATGAGAGCGCGCACCGTGATGCGCCCCATCCATCGGTCTCGGCTCCTGGAGAGACACTCGGGCCAAGGGTGAGAAG
>JAPKGY010000598.1 GCA_026647385.1 Phycisphaerae bacterium
CATCCGTTAGGTCGCGAAATGGTCTCCCTGTTATCCGAACTCGGCGCGACCCACGAATTCCCGCAGGTTCAGCGCATCCTGGGCGAGTTGGTGGCCCGCGCGGTCGCCACGGGTTATCTGCCCCGGCCGCTGCAGACGGTCACCTCCGAGGCAGACGCTCCGGAAATGTTCCTCTGGGAGCGGATCGCGATCTCGGCCGAGGAGGCGGCCTTGCCGCGCGTGGCGACGGCTGCTTATCAGCGGCTTGTTCGATCCGCCCGGTGCATGGCCGCCGACGGCTCCGTCCTGGGTGACGAGTTTGGAATCCACGACGTGTCGCCCCAACAGTTGGCCATGTTCTGGAAGGGGCAGTTCCATGCCGCCGCTGGCCGTCTGGGAGAGGCCGATCGGTTGTTCGAGGAACTCGTCGGGGCGACCAGCCCCGCCTTTCGGGCTCAGGCTGCGTTTGATCTGGCGCGCGTTCGACAGCGGCAACATCGGCCCGAATGCGCGAGCCGGCCCGCGGCCATCTGCGAGTCCTTGTTGCCGGCCAGCTCGACCGTCCGGGATCTCCAGGAGTCCGTCGCTCGGCATCTCGATCGCCTGCGCGGGACCGAGCAGCTCTACGAGGAGGTGGGGCGGGCATGGGCCCAGGCCCGAACCGCTCAGGATCCGAAAGTGGCGGTTGCCGCCTTGATGTCGGCCGCGGAGTTGGAGCTGAAACTGGGGGTTCCCGAGCGGGCGGCTGACGCCCTTGAAGGATTGGTGGCCAAATACCCCGAAGTATCCGAACTGCCGGCCGCCCTGAGCGAACTGGCACGGATCTATGAGCAGGAGTTGCGGTTGCAGGATCGAAGCGACGCCTTGCGGGAACGTCTGGCTCGCGAGTTTCCGGATTACCTCACAGATCACAAGGCGGGATCGTGATCGGACTGATTCCGAGAGGAGCATGCGCCATGAGGATTCTCTGCCGGTGTATCGTTGCTGCCGCGTTGGCCATGGCTTGGGGATGTTCAAAGGAATCCCCGCCATCCGGCGGCTCGCAGGCGGTCGCAACCGCGCCGGCCTCGGCGCCTGCCACCACGCAAGCGAGTCGCGTGTTGCGCAGCTATCAGGCGATCCCCGCGAGCCTGTTGGAGCCGCCGAAGCGGTCCGGGCCGTCCATTAAATCGGAGTTTGCCCTGTTCCAGGTGGCTCTGGAGGAAGGCTCGATCGATGAGGCGGAACGGATCTTCCGACGCATCGCCGCGGCCTTTCCCGGGCAGCAACGGTTACACATCGCGTGCGGGCTCGAACTGGTCGCGACGCTGATGGATCGCACGCCCCCCGATCGTGAGCGGGCAACCAAGCTTCTGGGCGAACTGAAATCGAGCCTGACGGGTTTGGGCGCGGATGCCGCTTTGCGCGCGGAGTACGAGGACTGGGTCTGGGTGACGCACCTGGCCGGGGGCCGCCAGGCCGTATGCGGAAACGATCAGGTGTTTGACCAGTGGCTCCTCGACCTGACCTCGCGGACGAGTGAATCTCATGGTTTATCGTTGCCCGAACGCACGCTGCTCGGTGCGGTGGATGGTTTGATGGCCGGTTGCGACGCCGGCGGGGGGGCATCCATCGATCGCATCGAAACGGTGCTCGCATGCCTGCAGGTCGGGCTCGCGTGGCAGTCGCCGGAGATGTTGCGTGCTTTTCAGGAACGCAGGGTCAAGCTCCTGACGAAGGCGCGCCGGTGGACCGACGCGCTCTTCGAAGCCCGCCTGCTGCTGGCGCTGTCTTCGCCGGATGCCGAAGCGTGGCGCGCCGCCTCCGACAGAACGGCTTCGTTGCTGCAAAAGGCGGAGCTTGGCCCGGACGAGGGCGACCGTTTCCGAGCATTCCAGAAGGCCGGGCCGCAAGGACCCGATGGCCGAACCGGGACCGCCGACGACCTGACCGATCCCCTTGCGCGCTTCACGCGCGATGCCGCCAACCGGTGGGCTACCGTGGCAAAGGTGAAGGGGAGTGAAACGCCTCATTCCGGAACCGGTCCCACCCCGGCTCGATCGATCCAGTCGGGCATTCTGCTGCTGATGGCCGGCAAGGGGACTGAAGCCGTCGATCACTTTGCCGGCTTGTGTCGGCGCTCCGAAATCGACTCCGATCGCGTTGTTTCCGCGATCCTGGAGTTCCGCGCAATCGCCCAGTCACTGCGCGACGGACATGCGCTGGATGCGCAGCGGGGCGCCGTCGACCTGATCGCGTCGGCCGAAGGTTCCGAGGAACAGATTCCCCCGTTCTGGCTCTATGAGGCGAATCAGTGGCTCACTCGTCGTGATCGCCTGATTCGCCGGTTCATCGAGGCCGGTGAGCCGGAAATCGCCCTGGGCATGTGTCGAACCCTGGCGGATGACGATCGAGCGCCGGCGCGCACCCGATCCGTGATCGAGATGGCCTGGGAAGCATGCGAGAAACGGGCTCCGGGCGGATCGACGAAAGCGGCGCCCCTGATGCGAGCATTTGGTCAAACACTTTCGGGCCCGCGGGCGCGAATCAGCCAGGTGCGTTACCTTGCGGAAAAGCTCAAGGACACAGGCGACGATCAGGCGGTCCTGATGGAGATCGAAAGCCTGAAGGACATCTGGGACCAGGCGGTTCGTGATCCGTTTCTCGCGCTGTTGCACGCCTCGTGCCTGGTTCGCCTGGGGCGTTCGTCGGAAGCGCTGCCGGATGTGGATCAGTTATGTGCGCGGAGCGACGTCGCCCCTGAATGGAGCCATCGCGCGCGGCTGCTCCAGGGCGTGATCCACGTGCAGGAGGGGCGACCCGCCGCCGCCCGGGACGCCCTGCGCCGATTGCTCGCCGAACGCCCGAGCGAGGAAATGCGCCTCCGCGCGCTGGCGATCTTGAACAAGATTCAGATGTGAACCTTTGTGTTCCGCAACGCCGCATCGGCTGCCGATCGATGCGCGGTTGGGTTGATGGGAACGTATGAACTACGCGGCTGTAACCAAAGTGCTTATCCAAGGTGAACTCGGACCGCCGGCCGAGCTGGTCACTCGAGCTTTGCGCGAAGCGCGCCGGCAGGGAGTGCCCCTGCGGCAGATTCTGCTGCAGCAGGCGCCGTCGTTCCCGCCAGAATCCAGCCGATCGTCGCTGCATATCCCAACCGGTGTGGCGACTCGAACGCCGTGCGATAAAGATAGGTCGCCGCAAAAAGAAGTCCGTCCTGCTG
>JAPKGY010000599.1 GCA_026647385.1 Phycisphaerae bacterium
CAATTTTTTCTTCCGAGCGCTGGGTGACTGCAAAAAGGACTTTTTCCTCGCGGCTCATCTCCGATTCCGGCTTCAGGATCACCCGCCCGCGCGGGGAAACCGCGTAAAAAAAAGATTGGCCGGAATAAGGTGATGTAGTCGCCCCCAGTGACCAGGAAACGCACAATCGCGGCAAGCTCCTCCGGCGACCCGGCGCGACCGAGCGGCACTTTGGCGATGAGCCGCCGCCGCAAAGCCTCGTCGTAGCCCTCGGGAAAGATCGCGATACCCGGCGCGATGGCGTTGACCGTGATCTCAGGCGCCAGCTCGAGCGCAAGCGACCGGGTCAGGCTGATCAACGCCGCCTTGGAGGCGCAGTACGGGGCATGATTCCCGATCGGATGTTGGCCGAGGATATCCACCAGGTTAATGATTCGGCCCGCACCAGCGGATCGCATGATCGGTGCAACAGCCCGAGCCAGAAGCGCCGGCGCGAGAAGGTTGATCCGCAAAATGCGCTCCCAGGCGGCAGCATCGGCGTCGGCCAGTGGTGTTTTCTCGAAGACGGCTGCGTTGTTCACGAGGATGTCGAGGCGCCCCATCTCCCGGACGACATTATCGACCATCCCTCGGCAGGCTGTTGGATCCGCCAAGTCCGCCCGAAACGCGCCGGCCCGTCGACCGCTGCTGGCGATCTCCCGGACGAGTTGATCGGCTTGAGCCAGGGACTGGCGGCAGTGAATCGCCACGTCGCAGCCGGCCCGGGCCAGCTCGGTCGCAATCGCCCGCCCGACCCGTCGGGCACCACCTGTGACCAGTGCAACTTTAGCCTGTGGATTCATGGTCCAATATCCTAACTCGGCCCGGCCGGGTCCCCAAATACAAGCCCCCGTCACAGGAAAACACACCGGTTTTGTCGAGCGAATTCCTTGGATTGGGGGCACCGCGATGAATATCATAAGCTGTATACGCGGCGGAGAGCGCGCGTTGGGGGGACTCCATACTCAACTCGGCTTCCGTGATTTGACGAAGTGCCTATGTTGCAGATGCGCGTCCATCTGGTGGCCGTGCTGGCGTGTGCCTTCTGGGTACCGCCGGCTGCGGCATTCGACCTCGCACTGCCGCCGGCTGCGCAGGGGGCGCGCGTCCCCGAGGATACCGCCGAACTGGTGGTCTTTCTCAAACCTGGTGAGGACGTCCACCACTTCGCCCGTGGCCACGGCCTTGCCGTCAAGCAATCGCTGGTCAGCGACCCCGACGCCCACGTCCTCACAGCCGCGTCGCCCCAGGCGGCGCGGATGGCGGCGGACAAGATCTCGTCGCAAGGCGATCCCCGCGTCCGCTTCGCCGGAGTGAACCAGCGAACCGCGTACGTGAAGATGGCGTTCGTTCCGAACGACCCGTACTTTCACAAGAACACGCCGTCCTCCGGCTGGCGCGGGCAATGGCACCTGATCAACGAATGGGTGCCGGGACGCGACATCCGCGTGCAGGGTGCGTGGAATCGCGACGTGACCGGCAGCGGAGTCGTCATCGGCGTCGTCGACGACTGCCTGGAAACCAATCATCCGGACCTCTCGCCGAACTACTCGGCGGGCAACAGTTGGGACTTCGGCCAGAACGACGGCAACCCCAGCCCGGTCTATTCCGACGATCAACACGGCGTTTCGACCTCCGGCGTGGCGGCTGCCCGGGGCGGCAACGGGCTCGGCGTGACCGGCGTAGCCCCTTATGCCGGGCTTGCGGGCCTTCGCATCGATTTCTACACCCAGACCAGCCAGGTGTTCGCCGACGCCACGCTGTACCACAGCAGCGGAGCCAATACGAACATCAAGGTGAAAAACCACAGTTACGGCATCGACGTCCCCTATGCCCCGACCTCCGTCGAAGAGAACGCGCTGGTCACGTCCGCCAACGCCGGGACGATTCACTGCTTCGCCGCCGGTAATAGCCGCGGGACCGCCTCACAGGACGCCAACGTGCAGGACTTGCAGAACAATCCGAAGTGCATCTGCGTGGCGGCCTTCGGCAGCGACGGGAAGTACTCCTCCTACAGCAACTTCGGGGCCTGCGCGGCTGTCACAGCGCCGTCCAATTCGAGCACCGGTTACGGCATCACCACGACCGACCGCACGGGATCGGCCGGGTATAACAGCCTCTACGCCGGAGACACGTTTCCCGACAATAACTACACCAGCCTGTTCGGCGGGACCTCGTCGTCCACGCCCACGGTGGCCGGCGTGATCGCCCTGGTCAAGCAGGTCCAACCGGCGCTCGACGTGCGGTTCGCCAAGCATCTCCTGGCGATCACCTCCGACGTCGTCGACGGCGCGGATTCGACGAGCACCAGCGACGGCGGCTGGCGAACCAACGCGGGCGGGATCCACTTCAATCAGAATTACGGGTTCGGACTGATCGACGCGGACGAACTCACCCTGATCGCTCCCAACTACAGCGGGGTGACGCCTCCGGTTACTTTCGACACCGGCACGGTCAGCGTGAACGCCGCCATCCCGGACAAGAAAGCTTCCGGCGTCACGCGAACGTTCAACGTCGCGAGCACGACACCGCTCGAGGAGGTCGAGGTGGCCATCACCGTCACCCACGTCCGCGACGGCGATCTCGAGGTCCACGTGACCTCGCCCAGCGGCTACACCAGCCGACTCACCAAGAGCTTCAACGGATCGAGCGGCAACTATCCGCTCAGTTGGTCCTTTACCACTAACGCCCTCTGGGGGGAAAACCCGGCCGGAACCTGGACGGTCAAGGTAGCCGACATCGTCCCCGGCCTGACCGGCACGTGGGGCTCCTACCGCGTGACCCTTCACATGGGCGAGTTGATCCCGACCAACAGTCCCCCCACGATCATCCAGGGCCCCCAACCGCAGTCGGTCTGCCCCGGCTCGAGCGCGACGTTCACCGTGGCGGCCGGCGGCGCCGGTCCGCTCAGCTACCGTTGGCAGAAGAACGGCGCGAACATCAACGATAACGGGCATTATTCCGGCGCGACGACCCCAACCCTGACGATCTCCAATGTCGACGCCAACGACATCGCCCACTATCGCTGCCGGGTCACGAACACCGGCGGGTCGATTGACTCCAACTCCGCCGCCCTGACGCTCGTGCCGACGGCCCCCCCCGACCTCGATCAGGACTGCGATATCGACTCGAGCGACCTTACGATTCTGGTGAATTGCAGCCAG
>JAPKGY010000006.1 GCA_026647385.1 Phycisphaerae bacterium
GGTGACACGCTCACGGTGAACGTGACCGGCATCGCCACCAAGGCGACGTTCACCATCGGGTACCCGGGCATCGCGGCGGCTTGCGATTCCAGCAAGACGACCTCCGCGACCAACTGCTGGCAGGTGCTGGCCGGCGAAGCGTCCGGCGGAACGCCGATCGTGGTGAATACGTCCGACTTCGTCTATGTTCGTGGTCGCATCGGTCAGGCAGTCAGCGCGAGCAACTTCCGCGCGGACGTGACCGCCGATGGCCAGATCAATACGTCGGACTTCGTCGCCATTCGCGGACGAATCGATTCGCTGTTCACGATGCCTCCAACCTGTCCGTGACGGTCGGACCCTTGCGTGAAAACCGCGTAAACACGGGCCCGGTGGACATCCCGCCGGGCCCGTTTCCATGCGCGGCGCGCGCCCCCGCGGCGCCGGGGTGAACTCCGAGGAAGTCTCTGATCCTCAGCGTCCGGCGCGTCGCCGCTCGACGGCGGCGCTCGGCTGCGCGGGCCGGCGGTGTGGATGAGGAATGGAGCCGGCGCACCTTCGGCGGACCGGGTCCGCGGACCACCGATCCCGTCTGCGAGTCGATTCTCCGTCCGGGGCGGGCGTTTGTCTGCGCGGCATGGGAGTTTGACACGTCTTTGCGTGATCGAGCATACTCGACGGCGTCCGAGGTGGTTTATGTGACACCGGCGCGCTACAGTTTTATGCGTATCTTAGGAAAGAGGGCGAGGGTCCGACGCAATGGCAATCGAGATCGAGCCGCAGGCGAATGACTTCACAGCCGAGCTTCGCGAGTGGGTGGCCTCCCTCGACTATGTTCTGGAGCAGGAGGGTCCGGCGCGTGTGTGGCAACTGCTGGATGCGCTGCACAAGCGGATGCATGAGAAGGGCGCGTCCCCTCCGTTTTCCGCGAACACCCCCTACGTCAACACGATTCGGGCTTCCGAACAGCCGCCGTATCCGGGCAATCGCGACATCGAGCGCCGGATCAAGAGTCTGATCCGCTGGAACGCGATGGCCATGGTCGTCCGGGCCAATCGCGAGTCCCACGGAATCGGCGGCCACATCTCGACGTATGCATCCGCGGCGACGTTGTACGAGGTGGGCTTTAATCACTTTTTCCGGGGCCGGGACGGCGATCGGCCGGGCGACCAGATCTACTTTCAGGGGCATGCGGCGCCGGGGATTTACGCGCGGGCGTTCCTGGAAGGGCGGCTGACGGCCGAGCAACTCGCGAACTTTCGCCGCGAGATGAAACCCGGCGGAGGCCTGTCCTCCTACCCGCACCCCTGGCTGATGCCCGGTTTCTGGGAGTTCCCGACGGTCTCGATGGGGCTGGGGCCGATCATGGCGATCTACCAGGCCCGATTCAACCGGTACCTCGAGAGTCGCGGGCTCAAGGACACCCGCGGCTCGAAGGTCTGGTGCTTCATGGGCGACGGCGAGTGCGACGAGCCGGAGAGTCTCGGCGCCATCACCCTGGCCTCGCGAGAAAAGCTCGACAACCTGATTTTCGTGATCAACTGCAATCTGCAGCGGCTCGACGGGCCGGTCCGCGGCAACGGCAAAATCATCCAGGAATTGGAGGCGGCCTTCCGCGGCGCCGGGTGGAACGTCATCAAGGTCGTCTGGGGCGACGATTGGGACCCCCTGATCGCGCGCGACAAGCAGGGCTGGCTCGTGCGGCGCATGGAGGAGGCCTGCGACGGGGATTACCAGAAGTACGTCGTCTCGCCGGGCTCGTACATCCGCGAGCACTTCTTCGGCAAGTATCCCGAACTGGCCCGGATGGTCGAGTCGATGTCCGACGAGCAACTCGCCCGCATGCGCCGCGGCGGGCACGACCCCGAGAAGGTGTACGCCGCCTACAAGGCCGCGGTCGAGCACGCCGGTCAGCCCACCGTCATTCTCGCCAAGACCATCAAGGGGTACGGACTCGGTGAGGCCGGCGAGGGCAAGAACATCACCCATCAACAGAAGAAGCTGAACGAGCAGGAACTCCGCGAGTTCCGTTCGCGGTTCGGGATTCCGATTTCCGACGAGGACGTGGCCAGCGCGCCGTTCTACCGCCCGGACGACGACAGCGAGGAAATGCAGTATCTGCTCAAGCGGCGCGAGGAGTTGGGCGGCCCGGTGCCCCAGCGCGTCGTGAATTGTCCGCCGCTCACGGCGCCTCCGCTTGACGCCTTCGACGAGCTGCTCGAGGGAACCGGTGAACGCGAGGCCTCGACCATGATGGCCTTTGCCCGGCTCCTGGCCAAGCTGGTGCGCGACAAGGAGATCGGCCGACTGGTCGTGCCGATCATCCCCGACGAGGCACGGACTTTCGGCCTGGAGGCGCTGTTCCGTCAGTGCGGCATCTAC
Source organism: Phycisphaerae bacterium (assembly GCA_026647385.1). GTDB lineage: Bacteria > Planctomycetota > Phycisphaerae > UBA1845 > PWPN01 > JAPKGY01. Next base: position 2,362 of record JAPKGY010000006.1, read on the forward strand.
TCGAGCGTCGGGCAGCTTTATGAACCGGTCGATCGCGACACGCTCCTTTATTACCGCGAGGCCAAGGACGGGCAGATCCTGGAGGAGGGCATCACCGAGGCGGGCTCGATGTCCTCGTTCATCGCGGCCGGCACCGCCTATGCGACCCACGGTGTGAACACGATTCCGTTCTTCGTGTATTACTCGATGTTCGGCTTCCAGCGGATTGGCGATCTGGTCTGGGCGGCGGCGGAGATGCGGACCAAGGGGTTCATGATGGGCGGCACCGCCGGAAGGACCACGCTCGCCGGCGAGGGATTGCAGCATCAGGACGGGCACAGCCTCGTGCTCGCCTCGACCATTCCGACGGTCAGGGCGTACGATCCGGCCTATGCCTACGAACTGGCGGTCATCATTCAGGACGGCATTCGGCGGATGTACGAGGCCCGGGAGGACGTGTTCTATTACCTGACGATCTGCAACGAGAACTACCGCCAGCCGACCATGCCCGACGGCGTGCGCGAGGGCATTTTGAAGGGAATGTATCTTTGCCGTCAGGCGACGCTGCAGTCCGATCGCCGCGTTCGTCTGTTCGGCAGCGGCCCGATTCTGAGGGAGACCCTGCGCGCGGCGGACCTCCTGGCGGAACGGTACGGCATCGCGGCCGACGTGTGGAGCGTCACGAGCTATAACCTGCTCCGGCGGGAATGCCTCGAGGTCGAACGGTGGAACCGGCTGCATCCGGATCAGACGCCGCGCCTGGCCTACCTCCAGACGGAACTGGCGGGCGATACGACGCCGGTGGTGGCGGCGTCCGATTACATGAAGATCGTGCCCGACCAGATCGCGCGATGGGTTCCCGGCGGGCTGACCCCCCTGGGGACCGACGGCTTCGGGCGGAGCGAGGATCGCGAGTCGCTCCGGCGCCACTTCGAGGTTAACGCCGAGCACATCGTCGTGGCGGCCATCGCCACCCTGACCGCCCGCGGAGCATGCGATCGATGCCTGGCCCGACGGGCGATCCGGGATATGGGCGTCGATCCCGAGGCGATGGATCCGATGCACGCCTGAATCAGGGATTCGAACCTTCCGGCGAAGAATCGACGCGATGGGCGCGCCTGTGTTCCTGGAAGGCTTCTTCTTCACTGGAGATCGTGGACCGGCGGTCCGCCTTGGCGCGGAAGGTCAACCAGAGGCTGAGCGAGGAGCGATCGTGGCACGGGAATTCAAGCTACCGGATCTGGGCGAGGGTGTGGCGGGCGGTGACGTGGTGGCTGTGCGCGTGGCCGTCGGGGATCAGATTCAGCCCGAGCAGATCGTCGCGGAGGTGGAAACCGACAAGGCGGTCCTCGAGGTGCCCTGCCCGTTCGGCGGGCGCGTACTCGAGGTGCGCATCAAGCCGGGCGATCACATCGAAGTCGGACAGGTATTGTTGACCGTGGCGGAAGCCGGCTCCGAGGCGGCCGTTGCCGCCGCCCCCAAAGCCCCCGCTGAAGAGAAGGGACAGAAAGCCACCGAGGGTGCGGTCGCGGCCGAGCCCTCCGAAGCGTCGAAGGCACCGGCCCCGAAGCCGCCAAAGGCTGCAGCCAAGCCTGAACCGACTTCCGCCCCGCCTCCGACCCCCGCTCTCGAATCCGCGGGAGGCGAAGACACGGTGCCCGCCGGTCCGGGCACGCGGAGGCTGGCTCGCGAACTCGGGGTGGATTTGCGCGAGGTCGCCCGGCTCTATCCCGGCAAACGGCTGGGCGAGGAGGATGTCAAGGCGTACGTGAAGAAGATGATGACGGGTGGCGCCGTTGTTGCCACCGGCGCCGTCGGCGCCGTTGCCCCCGAACTGCCGGATTTCGCGCAGTGGGGGCCCGTCGAGCGCCGGCCGTTCTCGACCCTGCAGCGCAAGACCGCCGCCAACCTGGCGGTCGGCTGGAGCAGCGCACCGCACGTCACCCAGTTCGACGACGCGGACATTACCGCACTGGAGGCCTTCCGCAAACGGTTCCGGGATACGCCTCGCGGCAAGGACGTCCGACTCACGGTGACGGCCTTCGTGCTGAAAGCCCTGGTTGTGGCTTTGCAGGAGTTTCCGCCGTTCAATTCCTCGTTGGATGTGCGGACAAACGAACTGATTCTCAAGCGTTATTATCACATCGGTGTGGCGGTCGATACCGAGGCGGGGCTGATCGTGCCCGTCATCCGAGACGTCGATCGCAAGAGTGTGTCTCAGATCGCGGTGGAAATGAACGCGCTGGCGGAGCGGACCCGTCAGCGCAGGATAACGCTTGACGAGCTTCGCGGCGGGACTTTTACGGTTACGAACCTCGGCGGGATCGGCGGGACGGCCTTCACGCCGATCATCAACTTCCCGGAGGTTGCGATTCTCGGGTTGGCCCGTTCGCGCGAGGTGCCGCGTATGATCGACGGTCAGTGGACGGCCCGGTTGATCCTGCCTTTGTGTCTTTCGTACGATCATCGCGTGGTCAACGGGGCCGACGGTGCCCGGTTCATCCGCAGACTCGTCGAACTTCTCGAAGAGCCGGCCGCCATGCTGGTCGAGGCGTAGGTCGTCCTCCAACGGGCGCGCCGGGAGGGTCCGTGACCGTGCCAGCGGGGGGGGTGACTTGTTCGCCCGCGGCGCCTGCGGGTAAAACATGGGCCGACAAGTGAGCCCGCCACGGCGAGTCGCCGGGGCAGCCCATGTCGCCCCTGAAGTGCGATGCAGTACGGAATGGCCGAGACGGTCACGGCCTTGATTCGGGAGGCAACGGACAAGCCACAATGAGCGCTGAACAGCAGGTGCGTGAGACGGACGTGGTCGTGATCGGCGCGGGGCCCGGTGGATATGCCGCCGCGTTCGCGGCCGCCGACCGGGGTCTGAAGGTGATCCTCGTCGATTCCGGCGAGCAGCCGGGCGGGGTGTGCCTCAATCGCGGGTGTATCCCGTCCAAGGCGTTGCTGCACGTGGCCCGCCTCATTACCGAGAGCCGGGAGGCGGCGGACTGGGGCCTCACCTTCGATGCACCCCGAATCGATCTGGACCGGCTTCGCCGCTGGAAGGACGAGGTGATCGGCAAGAACGCTTCCGGAATTGTCCAGTTGGCCAAGATCCGTAAGGTCGAACTCGTCCGGGCCTGGGCCCGTTTCGAGGATTCCCGGACGCTCCTGCTGAGCAGTCGGCGCGGTGAGGACCCGGACCTGGGGCGATTGAAGTTCCAGCGATGCGTGCTCGCCACCGGCTCGCGACCGGCGGTCATCCCGACCTTGAAGCTCGATAGCCCACGGGTCATGAATTCGACGAGTGCGCTCGAGATCCGGGAGATTCCCAAGTCGCTGCTGGTCGTCGGTGGAGGGTACATCGGCCTGGAAATGGGCACCGTCTATGCGGCCCTGGGCAGCGAGGTGACCGTCGTCGAAATGACCGACGGGTTGCTCCCCGGCGCGGATCGCGACCTGGTTCGCGTGCTGGAAGCACGTCTCAAGGAGAGGTTCGGGAACATTTACCTGCAGTCGCGGGTCGTGAAGCTGGTTGACGCGGGTGACGGTATCGATGTGGATTTCGAGCCGGCGGCCGACGGGCTCCGGAATCCGCCTCCGCGGTCCGCCAGGTTCGATCGCGTATTGATCTGCGTCGGGCGCACGCCGAACAGCGACGGCCTGGGCCTGGAGAACACGAAAGTCAAGGTCGGTCCGCGCGGTTTCATCGAGGTCGACAATCGACTCCGGACGGCCGACGAAAGCATATACGCGATCGGTGACGCCGTCGGCGAACCGATGCTGGCCCACAAGGCGTCCTATGAAGCGAAAGTGGTGGCCGCGGTATTGGCCGGCAAGAAGGCAGCCGTCGACATGCGGGCCGTCCCCGCGGTCGTTTTCACCGATCCGGAGATCGCCTGGAGCGGCTTGACCGAGACGCAGGCCAGGAACGCCGGACAGGCGGTCAAAATCGCCAAGTTCCCCTGGGGTGCTTCCGGGCGAGCGACCGCCATGGGGCGAAACGACGGGTTGACGAAGGTGATCGCCGATCCTGAAACGCATCGCGTGCTCGGGGTCGGGATCGTCGGGGTGGGGGCCGGCGAACTGATCGCCGAGGCGACCCTGGCCATCGAGCTGGGAGCGTCGACCTCGGATGTGGGACTCACCATCCACGCGCACCCCACGCTCGCCGAGACGATCATGGAGGCGGCGGAAATCGCCTTCGATACCACGACTCACCTGGCGCCGCCGAAAAAGTGATCGCCGGCGACCCCCGGCTCGCGCGCAGAAAAAAAGCCCCGAGCGATCCGGCTTGGGGCTGTGGTTCCGGACAACCCGCGCGTTCGATGGACGCGCGGGCGGGCGGGGGTCGGCCATTACACCGGCATCGGAATCACCCCGGAACGCGGACCGACCAGTTGGACCCCGATGCCCAGTCGGTCGGTCTGCCCGTCCGGTCCGACGAGAAGCTCGGTCCTGACGACGGTTCCGTGTTGCGTGACCATCTGGCGACTGCCGGAATCGGGCCCGCGCTCTGGAAGCTCGAGCTGGAAGATGTAGCGCTGCCCCAGGGTGACTCCGAAGCCGATAGGAACAATCCCATACAGACCCGTATCACTGACGTTGTAGCATTCAGCGTGTATCACCCGCATCTGACTGTCCGAACCGATACGGTCGTCGACCAGGCTCATCTTGCAGCGGAGCCCGCGCCGCCGACATTGGCGTTTTTCCTCGTCCGGCGAGAAACGCACGCGTTGCATGAGGTCAGTTCGCTGCAGGTGTTGACTGCGCCGAGCCATCGCCCCCGGCGCGGCGTGTTCAACGGCTAGGGGTGAATACTCTCGCGAAAAGGGAAAACTCGTCGGCGACATGACGGCCTCCTTGCTTTGTCTTTCCCCTGCGGGATTGCCGGGTCTCCCGGCCCTCCGGCCCCTGATGAGCCCATCCACCGCACCGCTCGCACCTGCGAGAATAGGGCGGCCCCATGCTTCCCTCTTCCGGGGTCCGATGGGTCGTGTTCCTCGGCCCTGCCCGGCGATTCCCCATCGGCCCGGAGCGTCGTATTGTGCCGCACGAGGCGGGAATATCGTCAAACGCCGCGTTTCAGAGCGTTGCTCGTCCTTCCGCAACTCTGCACGCTCCGCCACGTCGGCGCGGATTGGTGTGATCGTGCTCTCAGTATGAAATATACACCCCATGAGCAGGCGGAGCAAATGACCTGTGTCAGTTTTGAACGGGGGGGTCCAGAGCATCGGGTGAAAGGTAATTAAAGCTATGATGTAACAATGCGCCTGGTACTGCGACCGGGCGAGTCTGTTCCCGTCTCCGCATTGAAAGCCATCTGGTTTTCGCTTGACAGACGCAAAAAGCCCGGGTTTAATCTAGCGGGGAAAGTGCTGGAGCGTTGGTGGGACGCTCCGATGATTCGCGGGCCCCAAAGGCGCGGAGTTTATCCGAGGTTGGACGGAATCATTCGTTTATCTTGTTCGTGATTCGCTCAGCCAGTAATCCCGCCCGTAAGGCATGCCGCTTGAGTGTGATCCTTGTGCCGCGCGGTCGTCGCAGCACCACCAGACGTTTGAATTAGGGTGGCGGCCCTACCAACGGGGTTCGCCGGGAGAGGGTTCGTTCGCGGTTTTCCGGCGATCGGCGCCGGAGGAACCGAGAGGGTCAATACGGGCCCCGGCAGTCGGGTGCGACCCGTCGGCCGGGGATGCATGGTTCGGAGACCTCGGGAGGTGTGGATCGCGAGGCAGCGGAGGGATGCAGCGGCCATGAAAGGCGGCAATGCCCGGCTGGCCGGTCCTCATCTATATCTTGTCTCGCCTTCGCTGGTTCACGTTTCCGGCACCGGACTCGGCGGACTTCGACCTGCGAGCATTGTGCCTAAGGCACGGGAGGTTTAGCTCATGACACGGAGAGTAGTGGGCAGGAGCGAGAGTCGGTCGGCCTTTACGCTGATCGAACTACTCGTGGTCGTGGCGATTATCGCCCTGCTGATTTCGATCTTGATGCCGAGTTTGGCGCGGGCACGCGAGCTGTCGAAGCGGTCCGTCTGCGCTTCGAACGTGCGAAGCATGGGGACGGGCTTCTATACCTACGGCAACGAGAATAACGAGCAGTGGCCTATCGCCGACGGTGTGCGGCCGACGACGGCCGGTCTGAGCAGCGTCACCTACGCCGGCAAGATGGTGGGTGCCTTACGGAACCGAGACACGTACTCGTATTCGGATCCCGCCGGAGGCCCGGACACCAAGATCTCCACCACCCGTAACCTGTGGACCCTGATCCGGCTGCAGATCTCGACCCAGAAGAGCTTCTTCTGCCCGTCGAGCGACGATCAGCCGAACGAGGATCAGGTCCCGCAGAAGTGGTGGGATTTCGGACCGGCGAATCGGAAGGATGCGAACCTCAACATGGCCCCGGTCACGCCGGACGTCGTGGCGTGGGATTGCTGGGCGGCGTGCAGCTACGGCTACCAGATGCCCTACGGGCAGCGCGGCAAGCCGTCCTCCGACGCCGACCTGCGCATGCCGCTGGCCGCGGACAAAGGTCGTTGGGGTGCGTACTTTGAAGGTGGGAAGGGGCAGGTGGCCGATCTGACCTCCTACCCGACCCCGAACGGCCTGAACATGAATTCCTCTCCGGAACTGTGGAGGCCTTGGAACTCGTTGAACCACGGTGGCCTGGGTCAGGGCGAAGGCCAGAACGTTCTCTTTGCCGACTCCCACGTCGACTGGGCTGCGAAGCCGACGGTTGGAGTGGCGGGCGACAATATCTACACCACGTGGACCAATTCCGGCGGCACGGGCGCCGGAGCGATCGACGTCGGGCGCGCCGTGACCACAGCCGGCACGGAAGCGCCGTACAGCGATACGGATGCCTTGATCTATCCGTAACGCAGCTGCTTGCGTGAGTAAGCGTTGAAGGGGTCGGGAGTCCTCAGGGCTCCCGGCCCCTTTACCATGCGCCGCCGACTTGCGATCTCGAGGGGGCAGTTCCCGCGGGTTGCGGGCTCCGGACGCGTCGGCTGCATGGCCGTCCTCCGGCAAGAAGTGGCGGACCTCATGGATGGGAAGCGTCCGGGGAATGCCGGCGGGCAACAAGACCGCGTGGCCGAGGCCTGCCGGAACCACTTGCCGAGGCGGCGTCAGGAGAGTTACGTCGACTGGGTTGGGCTACTCGACCTGCCAGTAGCTGAGGCGGCTGGGCTGCTCCATGAGCAGGAAGAGGTCGACATCGTCGTTGAACTGTTTGGCGTCGGTCTGGAAGGAACGTTTCCAGCGATCCTGGCGGGCGCGGCTGTCGTCGGCCACGCCGCCGCCGCAACCGGCGATCAGAAGGGAGGAGATCAGAAGCGTCAGGAAAAGGGCCATGCGTTTCATCTGCCAGCACCTCGGACCGGATCGGTCGGTCGCCGGGCAGATCGCAACGCTTGGGTCTGCCCTTACGGATTGACCGGCTCCGACGACGGAGCAGGATTCTAACCGCGTCGCGGACCGCTTGTCAATTGGGTGTAACGGGCCCGGCGCGGCCTGGGAAAGCACGGTTTCCAGGCCCAAAGGGGACTGGCTCCGTGCCCGCAGGACGTTGAGGGTGGAACATACCTTCCCTTGTGGTCCGGCGTGGCTTTTCGGCAAGCGGTTCCCACGGCGCCTCTCCCCTTTTGCCCTGCGGGAGGCGCGAGACATCGTTGTCAACTCGGCCTGGAGACAGGGAATCTGAGGCGCGGGGCGATCTGCTCGATGGTTTGGGGGCCGATGCCGCGAATCGGTTCGAGGTCCTGGGGACAGGTGAAAGCCGGTCGTCCCGGTTCGGACGCGAGCCGGCTCTCACGGTACTCGACAATCCGTTTGGCCATGGCCTCGCCCACGCGGGGAAGACTGGTCAGTTCGGCCCAGGAGGCCGTGTTCGGATCGATGCGTGGGTCGATCTCGCCGCCGGCCTCAGGCCGCCGCGCGACCGGCTCGATGGCCGGCCGGGTGGAGACCACCGAGATCGGATCCGCGAGCACAAGCGGCCGGAACCACCGCTGGAAGAGCACCCCGGCCAATAGAAGGCCCAGGAGGATGTACCCAGCGACGTAAACGCCGCGGAACGACGGGGGAGCCTCGGTCGAAGTCGGCGGCGGGGATGGCGACGGGGTGCTCATCATGGCTCGACGGATCCGTTGATCGGCTCATTCCGCCCCGGCGGCGCCGTGGGGAGCCGGCGGTTTGCGAATCGCCTTGCGGATTTCGGCCCGGAACTCCTTGTGGATCTTGAGCGACGGCTTCGGGGACAAGTCTTCGTGCAGCAGCCCGCCGGCGGAGCCCGGCCGGTCGGCGAGATCCAGCCAGGTGATCGTCTCGACGAAGGGTTTGCTCAGGGCGATGGTGTAGAACTCCCTCAGCCAGGCGGCCTGGACGGTTTCGTCCCAGGGTTTTCGCCAGCAGCCGGCAGCGGACGTCTGGGTCGGCAACGCCGAGGGCACCTGCACGCCGGTCACGTGAATGGGTTTGCCGAGACTGCCGAGCCGGTCGAGCTTCTCGGAAACCTGGAACATGTCTCGCACGAACATTCCGTCGGCCGGCTGACCGAACACGAATCTTGCCCCCAGCCCGTCGAAGGCGACGCCGCTCTGTACGATCATGTCGGCGTAGAGCATCGGAGGGATGGTGCGTTGATTGCGTGCGTAGTACTCGCCCCACGGCGAGACGAGATCGATGAGGGTCTGTGCTTTGGGGGCCAGTTGCTTGACCAGGGCGGCCGCCACCCGGGTGATTTCCATCAGTTGCTCGAAGTTGAAATCGAAGGCGTTGTCCGCGTGAATGCCGCTTATGACGTCCCACTGGAACACATAGTTGCCGTACCGATCGATCACCCTGCGGATGTGCTCGAAGAAACTGTTGCGAATGGTCTCGAAGTTGTTCTGGCCCGCCAGCCACGGGGGGACGCAGCTTTCGTGGAAGCTGACCAGCGGGCCGACCCGAACCGGAATGCGGGACTTGGTCAGCCATTCGATCCAGGCGTCGAACGACCGCCAGTTGAGTTCGCCCGGTTTCGGTTCCAGTGCCCGCCAGGCGATCGGAAGATAGGCGAAATCGAAGCCGTCCTTGACCGCTTGCCGATAGGCTTCCCGCCCGTTGGCCAGATCGATGGCGACTCCGAGTGTGCGCCGGGTGAAGGCGTGGATCTGCTTGCGGCGGGTCAGGAACAGGTCCGCGTGGAAACGGGAGAGTTTCTCCCCGGTGGCCAGGGCCACCTGCAGGGCTTTGTCGCCCAGTTGGGATTGTTGGGCGTGGCCCTCGGCCTGGAGGGCCTCGACCAGGAGATCCCGGCCTCGTTCGTACTCGGAGTTCAAGGGTTCGACCCCCTCAAAGTCGAACAGTCCCCAGTCTTCCCGTTTGAGGCTGATTCGCATGAGCCGCCCGCGGGCCAGCTCGAGTGGCAGGTTATAGGGTTGTTCGCGATCCATGAGCCGGCTGGTTTCCAGCAGCATGGTCCCGCAGCCGGGGACGGGGTACAGCAGAGCGAGGGCGGCCGGCCCGTCGGCGCGTTTGGCACAAACGACCTGTGAATCGTGGAACTCGAGTTCGGCGCGCAGGGGTACCCCGTCGCTGCCTACGAGGTAGGCGCCGGCCAAGTCCATCTCTCGAACAGGATTGCCATCGCGGTTGACGACAAAACGCAACATGAGCGGTCCCGGATCACAATGGATAACAGAATATAAGGCGAATAAGTCCGAATGTCCGACGGGCCGATCGGCCGCTCCCTGGAACCGCTCGCGGATGCCCCTTTCGTCAACAGGTTGGCCTGCTCCAGGAGACTTCCTCGCGCAAAGGGCCGACCTTTCACTCTCTCCAGTTTATGCGATTGTACGCCGGCCCACAAGTCGCCAGGGTCCTCGCGGCGAGCGATGGGTGCATCCGCAAGAGAGTGGCATGGACCGGGAGCTCAGGTGGCATAGGTCGCCACGGCGACCTCCATCGTTGGCGCGTGTCCCACCTTGCAAAAGCCACCGGCTGACAAGTGAGCCCATACCGCCCAGGTCGCCGCCCCACGGTTTTCGCCACTGATTTTCGGATGCACCCGCGAGCGATCCGCTTCCCGCGGCGCCCTTCCAGGCACCTGAATCTCGCCCCCTTGCCTGAGCGAAGGGGACAGTCCCCGGGCCGCTCACACGCCCTCTGAGGGACGATCGATGGCGGCGGGCACCGCCCGACTTTTGCCCCTCGTCGCCGAACGACTGCTTTTACCCTTCTCGGGCGTGGGCGCCGCGGCCTTTCCCTGTAACGACGTTGCGGCGCGGCATTTTGTTGCAACGGCAGCGCTCCAAAATGCGCGTCGGAACCCTCCTGGAGGCCCGTGGCCGGGATCGTAACGCCCGTTCGCGATATGATGGATCATGGGACAAGAGAGGAGATGGAGGATGCCCGGTCGACGAGTCGAGCGGCTGGCCGATGATGCACCCAACGCAGCCGAACGGTCCCCGGACCTCGCCGCCGGGCGGAGGCGGAGGATCCGCGGGCGACTGATCGCGTGGTACGACCGGAGCAAGCGGGATTTGCCCTGGCGGCGGCGATCCGGCGACCCCTACGCCCAGTTGCTGGCTGAGTTCATGTTGCAGCAGACCCAGGTGGCGACGGTCGTCCCGTATTTCGAGCGGTTCATCGCCCGGTTTCCGGGCGTGGGGGACCTGGCGGCGGCCGGGCTCGACGAGGTGCTCGCGCTCTGGTCGGGCCTGGGGTACTACGCGCGGGCGCGCAACCTGCACGCGGCGGCGAAGCAGATCGTAGAACGTTTTGGTGGTATCGTCCCCCGAGAGGTCCACGAACTGCGGAGCCTGCCGGGTATCGGGCGGTATACCGCCGGCGCGATCGCCTCCGTTGCCTACGGCGTCCGGGCGCCGGTGCTGGACGGGAATGTGATTCGCGTGCTGACCCGGGTGCTGGGCATCGAGGAGGATCCGAAGCGCCCGTCGGTACGCGAGCGGCTGTGGGCGAACGCCGGGGCGTTGCTGCCCCGGTCCGGTTGCGGCGACTTCAATCAGGCCTTGATGGAACTCGGGGCAACGGTCTGTCTGCCCCGCTCGCCGCAGTGTCCGGCCTGTCCGGTCCACTCCCACTGCCGGGCGTTTCGCGACCGCATGACGGACCGGATTCCGTTTACCGGCCAGCGGGCTCGCGTGGAGGCGCTCCGGACGGTGGTGGCTGCCCTGCGGCGCAAGGACGGGGCGACGCTGTTCGTGCGGCGGCCCGCCAAAGGGCTGTGGGGTGGGCTCTGGGAACTGCCCGGCGAGGACGTCGGCGACGGCGAAACCTTGGAGGCCGCCCGCCGCCGATTGGCTGGACGACTCCGACCGGTTGGAAAGATAGAACGGTCGCCCATGGGGGAGGTCACCCGCTCGCTCAGCCATCGCCGCATCACCTTTACGGTTTTTCCCGGCTACGCGGTTGGCCGACCGCGAATCAATCGCCTTGGGGAGCAGCCGGCCCGCTGGGTTCAGCCGGGAGATGCCGAGGGCCTGGGGATCAGCCGGGCCTGCCAGGCGGTGCTCGCCCGGGCGGGCGTTGTGTTTTGACCGGATCGGCTCTAAACTGCCTTGTCTGCAAGGGTTGGACGCGAAAACTCCAGAGGAGGTTCTCCATGGCCCGACCGCTGAGCAAGATCGCCCCCGAATGGTGGGACTATACGACGCTCGATCCTGAAATGATGAAAGAGGTCGCCCGGCTCACCCTCAAGGATATCGAGAAGCTCGGCCGGGACGGGTTCCGCGTGGTCATGTACGACGATCTGCGGGAGTTCTTCCTGGCTGAGGCGTTGGAGTACATCCACGCGTGGCGTCAGGCGACCCCGGATCGACCGGCGGGCATCTGCGGGCCGATCGGGCCGACGGAGCAGTTGCCGCTGGTCGCCCAACTGGTCAACGCCCTGGGAATCGATCTGAAGCACGCGCATTTCTGGGGCATGGACGAGTGGTACGAGAACGGGAAAGAGGTGGGCGAGGATCATCCGCTCTCGTTCGCCCGGGCGGACAAGGAACTGTGCTTCAACCGGATCCGGGCGGACCTGAAGATGCCTGAGTCCAACCTGCATTTCCCCAAGGCCGACCCCGCGGAATACATCAAGAGCTACGAGGGCAAACGCTGCGTGATCATGCAGGGCGGGCAGGGCGAGATCAAGCACTGGGCGTTCAACGATCCTCCGAAGCGCGAGGGCAAGTACAAGGACAACCCGCCGACGGCCGAGGAGTTCCGCAGGCTGACGACGCGGGTGGTCGATCTGCATCCGCTGACCCTCGTGCAGAATGCGCGAACCTCCGGCGGCGGCTACATTCCGGGTGTGCCGAGCAAGGCCATCTCGGTCGGGCCGGTGGAAACCTGGAAGGCTGAACAGGTGTCGATCTGGCATCCCGGTTGGCACGACAACGCCTTCGGCGTGCGACTGACGACGTATATGATCTCGAAGCGCATCGCCGATCCGTGCGTGCCGATGTCCCTGCTGGCCGACCACCCGAGCGTGCGGTTCAGTTTTTACAGGCCGGGGATTCCGTCGTGCGAGGCGGAGATGCACTGAGGGAGAACGACGCCGGAAATGAGAACGGAGACTTGACCGGGGCGCTTCGCGGGCGGGATGGCGGATCGCCGCGAAGTGCGTCCGAAGGGAATGCGAGGTTGCCATGTGGCGTTGGATGATGGCTCTGCTGATACTGGGCTTGGCGACGGTCGGCTGCCGTGACGAGGATTCTCCGGTACCGGAGTACAACGTCGGCATGCCGGTGGGGGATACCGGGCGGACGCTGGTCCCGACGAATGTGCCGCCGATGAAACATCAGACGTCGCTTCTGGGGGCGGCGGCCAGCGCCGAGGAAGTCGCCCAGGCCAGGCCCGCGCCGGCGGGTGAGGCCGCCGCCAACGTGATCCGGATCCAGGTCGACGCGTCCACGCCGGAGGCGTTGATACAGGGCTTCGTGGCCATCGTCGAGGCGGGCAACTTCGCCCAGTTGGCCGACATCCTTGTGCCCGAGCAGCAGGAGGTTGCCAGAGAACTTTTCGGAGGTTTCGGTGCGTTTATTCCGGCCCTCAAAGCCCTTGATGCCAAGTGGAAGGAGAAGTTCCCGGACGCGCCGCTGCCGGGGATGGATGCGGCCGGTCCGGGCATGGGCTTCCTGTCCGCCCCGAAGGTTTCCGGCATCGAACCGAAGAGCGATACCGAGGCGGAGGTGACGCTGGAGGTACCCGAAGGCGGCAAGGCCCAGACCCTGACTCTGAGGAAGATCGACGATGCCTGGCGGGTCGAGCTGCCCGACTTCTCGATGCCCACCAACCCCGAGGCGCTCAAGATGTTTACCGGGATGTTCGCCGGAATGGCCGGATTCGCCCAGCAATTCACTCAGCGGCTGGAGAACAACGAGTTTGCCTCGGCCAACGAGGCGAAGGCGGCGCTCGACCAAAGCGCCCAGGAGGCGATGGCCCCGTTCATGGCCAAGATGATGGAGGAGATGGGCAAGGCCATGCAGGCCGGACCCGGGGAGTCCGCTCCACCGCCGCCCGAGGGGGGGCAGCCGCCGGCGCCCGAGACGCTTGAACCCACCCAGCCGGGCGATGCCCCCGCGAACGAGCCCGCCGGTGAGAAACCCAGGAGCCAACTCGAGCAGGACATGGACAACGCTGCGGGTCGGGCGGCCATGGGCGGACTATGATCTGCCGCAAGGTGCGCTGTTGATCGCACTGTTCCCAAGAGGCGCGTGCTTCGCTCACAGCGACGAGCGCTGAGGCCCGCGGCTCGTGGGTTTCCACCTTGAATCGTTCATCCGCATGACACGCCCAATGCGCGAGGACGGGCTATCGGCTGTGAATCAGACTGCACAACCGCTGATGGCCCCGCGTCTCTGGTCGACCGACCTGCGGCAAATGCTCGCCCTCGCCTGGCCGAACGTCGCCGCCTCCGCCGCCGAAACGGTGATGAGCTTCATCGATTTCGCGATTATTTCCGTGCTTGGCCCGCAGGCCCAGGCGGCCATGTCCTCCGGCGCAATGGTCTTCTTCAGCGTTTATGGCCTGCTATTGGGCATGATGATCTGCGTGACGACGGTCGTGAGCCAGTCGCTCGGTGCGAACCGCCCGCGGGATTGTGCCGCTTACGGGTGGCAGGGCATCTGGCTGAGCCTGGTGTTCGGGACGATCGGCGTCGTGGTCTGGCCCGTCGTACCCCACTTTTTCGCCTTTGTCGGGCACGATCCGGTTGTCCAGGCCATGGAGACCGAGTATACGCAGATCCGGCTGGCCGGCTTGACGTTGGCGGGGATGTCGGTGGCGCTCGGGCATTTCTTCAACGGTATCCAGCATCCGCGGATCAATACGTACAGCGTCGTCGGCAGCGTGGCGGTGAACGCGGTTCTGTGTTACGGCCTGGTGCAGGGGGCGTGGGGATTGCCGGGCATGGGCCTGGCCGGGGCCGCCTTGGCGACGGTGGTGGCCAACGCGGTTCGCGTCGTGTGGCTGCTGATCGCCATGATCCGGGCCAGGGTGGCCCGCCCGTTCGAGGCGAGCCGGACCTGGCGCCTGAGTTTGGACAAACTCTCTCGATTGGTGTGGGTGGGTTTGCCGTCCGGTTTGACCTTCGCGTTGGACATCACCGCCTGGGCGACGCTGTTTGTGGTGATCATCGGCCGGTTCGGTACGGATCAGTTGGCCGCCACCGCGATCTGCTGGCGGTATACGGAATTGTCGTTCATGCCGGCGGTCGGGATCGGCTTTGCCGTCGCGACGCTGGTTGGCCGTTCGGTGGGGGAGGGGCGTTTCGACCTCGCCCGGCGGTGGGCGAAGATCGGGCTGGCGCTGAACATGTCCTATATGGGGTTGATGGCGGTTGTTTTTGTCGCATTCCGGTACGAGCTGATCGGTCTTTTCAGCCATGATCCGGAGGTCGTGTACCTCGGCGCGGGTTTCCTGGTCCTCACCGCCGTTTTTCAGCTTTCTGACGCCCTGGGCATCACCTTGGTGAATGCCCTTCGAGGCGCCGGGGACACGCGGTGGCCGGCGGTCGTCGTGCCGGCAATGAGCTGGGGGCTCATGGTCGGCGGGTCGGCCCTGCTCGCCCGGTTCAGGCCTGAGTGGGGCGGGTACGGTCCCTGGGCATGCTCGACGGTGGTCATCATTCTGGTCGGGGCGGTTCTGGCCCTCCGGTGGCGCAACGGGGCCTGGGAGAAGATCGATGTCATCGGCCGACCTCGGCCCGAGCCCGCCGCCGTCGAGGTCAGCCCGTTTGACCAATATCCGATCATGACGACGCGACAGGGCCCGGCGGAGGATGCGGAGCGGTCAGGTGGGCAGTGAGGGGGGCGAGGGGGCGGAAGCGCTCCCCTTCGGGTCGCGGCTAAACAAGGCGTCGGATGGGACCCTTTTCGTATCAAGAGGGGTACGGACTGGACCTGACCGCAAATCGGCCTAACATATGCGATTTCGGCGTTTGCGTGTTTCGGCGTTTCGGCGATTGTGTGTTTCGGCGTTTGTGTGTTTCGGTGTTTCTTTTGACGTTCGCCCCGGCGAATTCCGCCGCGTCGGATCTGCGACTTCGATTTTGACTTTTTGAGTTTTCTTCCTACGCCATGTTCAAAGAAGTACCCACCCAATTTGATTTCCCGGCCTCGGAACGTGAAGTTCTGAAGTTCTGGGAGGAGCATCGGATCTACGAGCGGTCGCTCGGGCAGCGCGAAGGGGCCACCCCGTTCGTGTTCTACGAAGGCCCGCCGACGGCCAACGGCCTGCCGCACCCCGGGCATTGCCTGACCCGGATCATCAAGGACGTCTTCCCGCGGTACAAGACGATGCGGGGTTTCTATTGCCACCGCAAGGGCGGCTGGGATACCCACGGGCTGCCGGTCGAGGCGGAAGTCTGCAAGGAACTCGGCATCCACACCAAGGCTGAGATCGAGAAGTACGGCGTCGAGGAATTCATCCAACTCTGCCAGCAGTCGGTCTTTCGTTACACGAAGGAGTGGGAGGACCTGACCCGCCGGCTGGGCTTCTGGATCAACCTCGACGAGGCGTACGTGACGTACCATCAGTCGTACGTCGAGTCCGTCTGGTGGGCGTTGGCGACGCTCTTCAAGCGGGGTTTGCTCTACCAGGGGCACAAGATCGTCTGGTGGTGGCCCCAGGGCGGAACCGCATTGTCCTCCGGTGAGGTGGGGCAGGGGTACCGGGAGGTGGACGATCCGTCGGTGATCGTCCGCTTCCGCGTTCGGGGCGATTCGCCGTGCAGCTTTCTGGCCTGGACGACCACGCCCTGGACGCTGCCGAGCAACACCGCACTGGCTGTCCATCCGGACTTCGACTACGTCGAGATCGAGGTCCAGGGCGAGCGGTTCATTCTGGCCAGGGAGCTGGTCGCCAAGGTTTTTAAAGGTCTCCCGGTCGATCTGGAGAAAGACGTTCGCACCGTACGCACGATCAAGGGTCGCGAACTGGTCGGCATGACGTACGAGCCGATCTTCAACTACGCGATTCCCCAGGGCGGTCGTGGGTATGAGGTGGTCGACGGGCAGTTCGTCACGCTGGATACCGGGACCGGTATCGTCCATATGGCGCCCGCGTTCGGCGAGGATGACTATCGCATCGCCCAGGAGAAGGGCATCGGCATTCTGCAGCTCATCGCTCCGGACGGCACGTTCGTGCCCGAAGCCGCCGATTTCGCCGGCCGATTCTGCAAGGAGGCCGACGCGGACATCATCCGCTGGCTCAAGGACAAGGGTTTCCTGCTCAAGCGCGAGACCTATCGCCACGACTACCCGTTCTGCTGGCGGGCGGAGAACGATCCGCTGATTCAGTACGCCCGCAAGAGCTGGTTCGTGCGGACGACGCAGTTCCGCGATGCGTTCCTGGCCAACAACGCGAGGATCAACTGGCTGCCCGAGCATATCCGCGACGGGCGGTTCGGCAATTTTCTCGCGGATAACGTCGACTGGGCGCTGTCGCGCGAGCGGTTCTGGGGTACGCCGTTGCCGATCTGGGAGTGCGAGCAGACCGGCCGGCAGGAGGCAATTACTTCCTATGCCGAATTGCTGGCCAAGCCGGGCGTTCGGGGCACGGAGATCTGGGAGAACGCCAGGAAGGCCAATCCCGCTCTGATCGACGACCTGAAGGTCCACAAGCCGTACATCGACGCGGTGACCTACGATTCGCCGTTCGCGGCCGGTGCCCGGATGCGGCGCGTCCCCGAAGTGATCGACTGCTGGTTCGACAGCGGGTCCATGCCGTTCGCCCAATGGGGTTACCCCCATGTTCCCGGCAGCGCCGAGCTTTTCAAGAGCCGTTTCCCGGCCGACTTCATCAGCGAAGCCATCGACCAGACCCGCGGGTGGTTCTACACGCTCCTGGCGATCAGCACCATGCTGTTCGGGGAGGAAAGCGCCGCGGGCTTCAGCCCGCGCGGTCAAGAGGACTCGTGCGCCGTCCCGCCCGCGGACGGCACCTTCGCCAGGGAGTATCCCCACCCGTTCCGCAACTGCATCGTGCTCGGGCTGGTGGCGGGCGAGGACGGCAAGAAGCTCTCCAAGAGCAAGCGAAACTACAAGGAGCCGAGCTACATTTTCGACCGCGAGGGCACCGACGCGATGCGCTGGTCGATGCTGTCGAGCCTGCCGCCGTGGACGGGGGCGCGGTTCAAGGAGGATGCGATCGCGACCGACCAGCGCGAGTTCCTCATCAAGCTCTACAACGTCTACAGTTTCTTCGTCATCTACGCGAACATCGACCAGTGGTCGCCGGCCGGCGACGGCCGTGGCATCGGTTCCCAGCCGATGCGGTCATCGGAGGGCGGTGCCGGGCCGAAGGAATCATCGGCTTCGGCGAGCACCTTCACACTCAGCAAGCTCGACCGCTGGGTGCTGGCCGAACTGAACCAGACGATCGCCGACGTGACCGCCGCGATGGATCGTTACGAGAACTATCCCGCCTGTCGCCGGCTGGTGGAATTCGTCGACGCTCTGAGCAACTGGTATGTTCGCCGCTCGCGCGATCGGTTCTGGCGATCCGGCATGGACGCCGACAAGCAGGGCGCCTATCACACGCTGTGGACCTGCCTGAGCACGCTGTGTAAGCCGGCGCGTCGAAGCCATAGGTGGATGGATCGTCCACATCTTCGATCGGGGTGACGATGCGCAGCG
>JAPKGY010000060.1 GCA_026647385.1 Phycisphaerae bacterium
GCATCCGACGCGCGTCCTGCCGACGATCCGCCTGCGCGATCACGGCTGCGAGACGATCGCCGGCCTGTCGGAAGTGTACCTGGCCGTCGCCCACGCCGACCCCGAGCGCAAAAAGCGTTACGAGGAACCCATTCACGCCCTATTCGACCGGATCCTCGAAATCGGGCGGAACGAGCATGGCCTGCTCTACAACGTCGTCGATACCCGCACCGGCAGGCCCGTCAACGGCGACCTTTGCGACACGTGGGGATACAACTACAACGCCTTCTACACGGTCTATCTCGTCGACGGCACGACGAAGTACCGCGATGCCGTCCGGCACGTCCTGTCCAACCTGAAATCCCACTACCTCGACCACCCGTGGGGTGCCGTCCAGGTCCTGGCGGACGAATTTGCCGATTCCATCGAGGGTGGCATCAACCTGTACAACCGCGAACCGATCGACTCGGTGGCGGATTGGATCGACCACTCGATCCGCAAGATGTGGGCCATCCAGAAAGCCGACGGCATCGTCGAAGGCTGGCATGGCGACGGCAACTTCGCACGGACCTCGATCATGTATGCCCTGTGGAAGAGCCAGGGTGCCGCGATCCACCCCTGGCGCGCGGACGTCCGCCTGGGGGCCGTCCGCGACGGGAAGACCGTTTGCCTGACCCTGACGGCCGACAAACCCTGGACCGGCCGAATCACCTTCGACCGCCCGCGACACAAGGATTTCTTGCGCCTCCCGCTCGATTACCCCCGGATCAATCAGTTCCCCGAGTGGTTTACCGCCGTCGGTGACCGGCAGTACGAACTGACCGTCGACGGCAAGACCTCCACCCTCCCCGGGCGCAGCCTGTGGAAGGGACTCCCCATCGAGACCGTCCAGGAAAACACAACTCTCCATGTCCGCGTATCGCCGACACCCGAGTCGGGACCGGGCTGAGGTGAGACAGAGATCTTCCGACCCCGCGCCGCGTTCCTGCAACAGATTCGAGTAAATACCCCGGCCGCCCGGCTCGCCTTGTCGGCCGCGAAGCACAGCGGCTATACTTGTGAGCAAGTCGCGTGGCATGCCATGCCCGGGTTTCGTTCGCATGGACGCGCGATTATCCCGTCAACCGTGCAAAAGGAGCACCCACATGTCGCGGACACCGGATAGCGGCAAGCTTGATCGCCGTCGGTTTATCAAGGCTACAGCCGCCGGCGTGGGCGCGGCCGCGGTGGTCGGTGCGATCGCACAATCAGCCGAAGAGAAAGCGCCGGCCGACGCCCCCGCCGCCAAGGTCGACGAAAAAGTGCTCGTCCGGCGTACCGAGGTCCCCGGCATGGAGTACGCGCGCCTTGGCCGAACCAACTGGATGGTCAGCCGCATCGTCGCCGGCTGGTGCCGCGACCTCTCACTTCATCGCCGGCTGCTCCAGCGCGGAGTCAACTATTACGACTGCGCCCGCGGCTACGGCAACTACGAAGTCGAACTCAAGGATTTCCTCAAGAGCTTCCGCGACAAAGTCTTCATCGTCAGCAAGGCCACCGACGTGGCCGGCTACGAGAAAATCGACGACGACGTGGTCACGATCTACCGCAAGGCGATGAAGGACTTCCTCGGCGACGGCGAGGGCGACCTGCTCGCGCTGCACAAGAAGGCGGTCGAAAAGCAGAAGGCGAGCGGCGAGAAACCCGACCTTCGCTCCGCGGGCCGGCGAATGGCTGCGCTCTACTCCCAGAAGCTCGACGAGTCGCTCAGCCGCCTCGGCATCGATCACGTCGACGCCTATTTCGTTCACGGCGTCGCCATCCCCTGGCTGTTCGACTGCCTCGAAGTCTGGGAAGCCTACGAAAAAGCCCACAAGGCCGGCAAGGTCAAGCACTTCGCCTTCAGTTGCCACGCCAATCACAAGGAAGTGCTGGCCGCCGCCGGCGCCGCCAACGACCGCGGCCCGTGGAAGATCGACCTGATCATGCCCGGCGTCAATCCCGAAAGCTTCGACAAGCTCAAACCCGAGCTGCAGGCCCTCAAGAAACAGGACGTCGGCATCGTCGCGATGAAAACCAAGGGCATCGCCAACCGCCCGGTCGACGGCCGCGAGGAAAAGTTCAAATCGCTCATGGGCGACCGAAAGTACAACGAGTGGGAGCGGGCCAAGCTCTGGATGCTCAACCTGGCCGAAGGCTACGTCGACAACGTGATCGCCGCCATCAAGAACGTCGACGAGATGGATCGCACGCTCGGCCTGGCGACCGTCAAGCTGTCGGCGGAGGCCAAGCGCGAGCTGCGGGCCCTGGTCAAATACGAGATGGCCGGTGCCTGCCACCTGTGCGGCGATTGCCAGTCGGCCTGCCCCGAGCACATCGCCCTCACCGACATGATCCGTTACCACGCCTACGTCCACCAGTACGACGAGAGGCAGTACGCCCGCGAACTCTACGCCAAAGCCGGCTACGATCCCGCCCGCCTGTGCACCGGCTGCGGCAAGTGCGCCGACGCCTGCACCTCCGGCGTGGAGATCACCCGGATCATCAGGGAACTGTCGGTTTGCATGGCGTAGCGTTCCCGCACCGTCGCGGATCGACGGCCGCTCCGGCGAGCGGCCATACCGACCGTTCGCACGGGCCCGGCCCGGGATGACTCACCCGCGGCGCGCGAGGATAGGCCACCGGGCCGCCACCAGTGGACGGTCACCGTGAGCCGGTGAGCACCCCGTCAATTCATCGTCGGCCGGGTTTCCGCGGACGACTCCGCCTGCTCCGGAGGCTGCCAGCCGCCGCCGAGGGCTTTGTACAGGCTGATCAGGTTGGTGATAATGGTCGTCTGGCTCTGGACCATGGCGTCCTGAGAGGCATAGACCGCGCGCTGCGCTTCGAGCACGTTCAGGAACGGGCCGAGGCCGCCGGTGTACAACTCGTTGCTCAGCTTTCGCGACAAACGGCTGGACCTGACCGCATCGGTCAGCGCGAGGTACCGGTCCTGCTCGTTCAGGTAGGCTACCAGGGAATTCTCAACGTCCTGGAAGGCGAGCAGGACGGTTTGCTCGTAAACAGCCGCGGCCTGATCCTGTTGGGCATCCTGAATCTCGATGTTCGCGCGAATCCGCCACCCATCGAACACGGGCCAACTCACGCCCGGACCGATCGACCACGACAGGCTGTCGCGTTCGAGGAGATGATTGATGTTCCGGCTCTGGGCTCCGAATGAACCGGTCAGCGAGAATTTCGGGAACAGGTCGGCCATCGCTTCACCGACGCGGGCGGTGGCGGCCGCCAGTTGCCGTTCAGCCGCCCGAACATCGGGCCGTCTTCGCAGCAGCTCCGAGGGCAGGCCGACCGCCACGCTGGCCGGCACCTTCGGAATCGGCGCCGTTTCGGCCAGCTCCCGCTCCAGGCTCGCCGGCGTCTGACCCAGAAGAACGCCGAGCTGATAGATCGACTGCTTGATGGCCGTCACCAGCAGAGGGACCTGCGATCGGGTGGAGGCATATTGCGTCTGCGCCTGAGCCACTTCCAGCTCGCTGCCGAACCCGCTTCGCAAGAGATCCTGGGTTACATCCACGGTGTCCTTCTGGGCCGCGAGGTTCTCGACCGCGATCTCCAGCCTGTGCTGAAAACCCCGCAGTTGCACGTAGTTCAGGGCCACTTCCGACAGCAGGGTGATGAGCACGTCGTTGCGGCCCTCCTCGGCCGCAGCCAGATCCGCGTCGGCGGCCTCGACCGCTCGTCGCAGGCCGCCGAAAACGTCCAGCTCCCAACTCGCATCAAAGCCCGCCTGGAAAAGGTTCTGTCCGCGATGGTGGGCGACCTCCTCCGGCCCGAGCTTCTCATCGATCACCGTCGACGCCACTGAATTCAGCGCCCGTTCGGCGATGCCGCCGGCGGACACCGGCTGCCCCGAGGTCAGCGCTCCGCCGGCCGCGCCCAAGGCGGCCTGGCCCACCTTCGGCGCAAGGCCGGTCTGTCCGACCGGCTTCGGCCCGGTGTTCAGGCTGCCTCCACGATAATCATAGGAAGAAGACACGCCGACCTGAGGCCAAAGATCGGCTGCAATGAAGCTCCGTGCCGCCCGAGCTTCACGGACCCGCGCGGTCGCCACGCGCAAATCCAGATTCGATTCCGCCGCCCGCTCGAGGAGCGATTCCAGCATCGGGTCGTTGAACGCCCGCCACCACGAGTCCACCCGGGCGGGTTCGGTGGTTAAGCCGGCAGGTTGGCTCGACGGCGCCGTCGCAGGTTGAACGCCGCTCCATTTCGACGGAGTCTGAGTCGCGGGGGTTTCGTAATTCGGCCCGACCATGCAGCCGCTGACCGCGGCCAGCCCGACAAGGCTCGCCCAAAGCAATCGCATGTCGCTCTCCATTCAACGGGGCTGCTTCCCGCGCCCGGCGCCCGGTCACTCATAGCGGAGGGCTTCGATCGGGTCCAGTCGGGACGCCTTCCAGGCCGGGTAATACCCGAAAACCACGCCCACGGTGACGGAAACCGCCACCGACGCCACAATGGCGGCGACCGAAAGCTCCGTGGGCCAATCCAGGAGGTTGCGAATCACCAGCGAGCTGCCTCGCCCGATCAGGATGCCGAAGGTCCCACCCGCCAGGCACAACACGATGGACTCGACGAGGAACTGACGCAGGATGTCGCGCCCCCTGGCCCCGACGGCCATCCGCAAGCCGATCTCCCGCGTTCGCTCCGTCACCGAAACCAGCATGATGTTCATGATCCCCACGCCGCCGACCATGAGCGAAATCAACGCCACCGACAACAGCAGTTTTGTCATCACGCTGCTCGTTTCGCTCAAGCGCTTGCTGATCTCGGCCATGTCCCGAATACTGAAGTCGTCCGGCTCGCCGGGCTTGATCTTGTGCCGCTCGCGCAGGACCGCGGTCATCTGATCAACGGCAGCCTGCACATGGTCGGGGGACCGCGCCGCCGCGATGATGTGATGCACGCTGAAGAACCGGACGGGCAGCGGATTGTTCGCGAGCTGGTTGGCCGACGGCACTGGGTACAGACTCCTCTGACCGGGGTAAAGATTGTTGAGCGTGTTGATCTGCTGGCCTGACGACTGGGCGGCCGCGGTCTGGTTCTCGCTCGACGAACTCGACACGCGCCGTTTGAGCGTCGTCCACGGCACCAGCACGAGGTCGTCCTGGTCCAGGCCCATCACGTTCGTGCCCTTGGCACTGAGAACGCCAATCACCTTGAACGATACGTTCCGAACGCGGACGTCCCGGCCGACCGGCGGCTCATCGCCGAACAGTTCTCTCACGACCGTCTGCCCCAGGAGGCACACCTTGCGGGCACTTCTCACGTCCTGCATCGTGAAAGGCTCGCCCTCGGAAACACTCCACTCCCGCACATCCAGATATGCCGGCGTAACGCCGTCGAGATACATGGGAACCCAATTCTTGTTCTTGTAGACCACCTGTGCCCGACCGTGGACGAGAGGCGTCGCCGCGCGAACCGCGGGACACTCCCGCAGGACGGCCTCGGCATCCTCGTCCGTCAGGGTCATGGCGCTGCCGCCGCCGAACGACACACCGCCGCTCGAAGCCGTCCCCGGCGAGACGGAGAGATTATCCGCCCCCATGCTTGCGATCGACCGCGCAATCGCATTGGATGAGCCGTTGCCGAGTTCCATCATGGCGATGACCGCGGCCACGCCGATCACGATTCCCAGGGTCGTCAGCGCCGAGCGCATCTTGTTCCGGCGCAGCGCATGAAACGCGGTCCGGAGTGTACGCGAGCCGATCTGCCCCGAACTCCAGTTCACGCCTTGCCCCCCCGGATTTCGTTGCCGACGCCGTCCGCCCCCCCACCGTCGCCGTTGGCGATCAAACCGTCGTGGATGCGGATCGTGCGCCGGGCGTGCTTCGCCACCCCCGCATCGTGGGTCACGAGGATAATCGTGAGGTCGTCCTTCTCATGAAGCTCCTGAAACATGCGGAGCGTCTCCTCGCTCGTGCGCGAGTCGAGATTGCCCGTGGGCTCGTCCGCGAGCAAGACCGAGGGATTGCCGATCAGCGCCCGGGCGATCGCGACCCGTTGCTGCTGGCCGCCGGACAACTGGGAAGGCTCGTGGTGCGCCCGATCGCTCAGCCCGACGCGATCCAGCATTGCCAGGGCCCGCTCGCGCCCCTCCCGGCTGGAAACACCGTTCGAGCAATACAGCAGCGGCACCATCACGTTCTCAAGCGCGCTCGTCCGCGGCAGCAGGTTGAAGCTCTGGAAGACAAAGCCGATCCTGCGGTTCCGCAGCAGCGCCCGCTCGTCCGCCGAGAGCCTCGAGATCTCCTGGCCGTCGAGCCAGTACAGCCCCGAGGTCGCGTGATCGAGGCAGCCCAGGATGTTCATGAGCGTGGTCTTGCCCGAGCCGGACGCACCCATCAAGGCGACCATCTCCCCCCGCTCGACGCTCAGGGACACGCCTTTGAGCACCGGGAGTTCGACCTCCCCCAGATGGTAGGTCTTGCGAATATCCTGGAGTTCGATCAGGCTCATCGTCTCACCCGTCCCCGACCGATCCGTCATACCCCGCGGCGTCGGCCGATGACCTGCGGTGCAAACGGGCTGGCGGCGCCCCCGACCTGTCCTTCCTCCATCTCGCCCACGACGACCACGTCCCCTTCCTCCAGCACACCGTCCTCGATCGTCGTCACGATCATGTCGGTGAGCCCGACGCGCACGTCCACCGGCCGAAGGAAACGCCCGTCCTGAACCCAAAGAGTTCCGGCCTTTTGCGCGGGCCTGCTCTCAGGTCCGCCGGACTCGCCTGCCTGCGTCGACGCGGCCCCGGCTGCACCCCCGCCGAGGATCTTGCCGCGGGCGTCCGGCGCGATGAGATGCTGAGGCGGTGTGTACCGCAACGCCCCGTTCGGCACCAACAACACGTCCCGGCAATGAGCGACCTCGAATTCGACGTTCGCGGTCAGATACGGAAGCAGCTTGCCGTCCTTGTTGTCCGTGTTGACCTCGACCGTGTAGGTGACGACATTTTGCGTCATGCTGGCGTTCAGGCGGATCTTGCCCACCGAGCCGTAGAAGATCTCGTCGGGAAACGCATCGACCGTGAACGTCACCGGCTGACCCGGATAGATGCTGCCGATGTCCGTCTCGTTCACCGCGACCCAGACCTGCATCTTGCGCAAGTCCTTGGCGATCAGGAAGAGGCTGGGGGCGTTGAGGCTCGCGACCACGGTCTGCCCGATGTTGACCCGGCGATCCACGATAACACCCTTGACCGGCGATTTGATCGTGCAGTAGCTGAGATTCGTCTTGGCCCGATCCAGCACGGCCTTCGCCTGGAGAACGGTCTTCTGGGCCTGGACCACGGTAGCGTCGCCGACCGCCACGGTGGCGACCGCCGTCTGATAGGCCGCCTCGTACGAGTCGTAATCCGTGGCTGACAGCGCTCGCGACGGCCCCAGTTCCTTGGCCCGTTTCCAGTTCTGCTCGGCCTGGCGGAGCTTCGCTTTCATCTGGCCAAGGTCTGCCTGGGCCCGCTGGACGTTGGCCTCCGCCTGCTCGACCTGGGCGGTGGCGTGCTGTACGTCCGATTCGTAAACAGAGGTATCGATCAGGGCCAGGATAGTGCCCTGTTCGACGACCGAACCGTAGTCGATAGGCCGACCGCTGTTGTTCGGATCCTTGCCGAACTCCAGGATCCTGCCCGCCACCTGCGCGCCCACGTCGACCAGCTCTTCCGGTTCGACCGTCCCCGTCGCACTGATGGTGACCAGCAGGTCGCCGCGGGTCACCGTCGTCGTCCGGAAGGCGACGGCGGCATCGCCACCTCCGTAGCGGTACCAGAGCCCCACCCCCCCTGCCGCCAGCAGTACCAACAGAACCAGTGCTTTTTTCATACCAACTCTCCGCATTCAGCCGCGTTGCGTCTCTCAACGTCCCGACGAGCCCCCGTCGCTCGCGTTCGGCACGAACAGCCGAGCCAGGACCTGCATCGCAGCCGTCACCCGGGCGATCTCCCGCAACGGCAAATCGCCAATCCGCTCGGCCAGCGATCGGCGGGCGGCAGCGTGGGCGACCCGGAAGGCGGATCGGCCTCGGCCGGTCAAAGATAACGAGATCCGGCGACGATCGTCGCGCCCTTCCTTCCGGCACATCAATCCCCGTCGAACCAGAGTCCCGACCAGTCGCGACATGGCCGGAAGGGAGATGCCCAGGTGCTCGGCGATGTCGGACAAGGAAGCATTATCGTGATGGGCGACGAAAACAAGGGCGCGAAACTGCGGCACGGTCAACCCGCGATGCCGCCGCCTACGCATCTGATGCCGCAGATAGCGCATCACCTCGGGCACGCCGACCAGGACCTCGCCCGCGCACAGGGCGGCCGAGGCTCCGTTCTTGCTTGCCTGCCCTAATCGTTGCATGTGTTAACTATATCGCGATGCCACCAAAGGCGTCAATTCATCAGATCGCGTGATTCCATACCATCTGAAAGGCTTCAAAAAACGAAGAGCAGATGGAATCCGGCGCATCGACGCGCGGGCGACCGCCACAAGGACGTACCCGCACTTTTGAACACCCTGGACGGTCGGGTCGTCATCACCACCGGACGGTCAGCGAGTCACTTCTCCGAAGCCCCGCTCACCGAAGTGCCGACCAAGCGCGAAAACCGAAGGGGTACCCCAGCGGCGGGTGGCCTCGATGCTGACGCCATCGACGAGATTCAATCCACCGCCGCGTTCGCCGTAACTCATTGCCCTGGCGATCGTTACAGTCGCCAGGGCTTTCCCGTCGAGCGCGGCGATAAAAAAACTTTGCCCTGGCCCCCGAAACTTGTCACACTCTGGACCGGCCTCCCAACAGACAGGCAGAGGAGATGACGCGACTTGAGGGAACTGACCGTGACCTGATTGACCTGGCCCCAGGGGGCGAGCCGCAGAACGCGGATGCGCTGGCCCGGCGGGTCCGGGAGAGGGTCTATCCCTTCCTGCGTCGCGTTACGCTCGACGAGCACAAGGCGGAGGATCTGACGCAGGATACCGTGCTCGCGGTTCTCAATTCGCTCGGGACCCTCAGGCAGAAGGAACGATTCTGGTCATGGGTCTTCGCCATCGCGAGCAACCTCGCCCGGGAGCAGGTTCGCACTCAAATCCGTCGCAGGACCATCCCGATGTCCAGCGTGGATGAGACACAACTCTCGACGGGCGGCGACGATGCCGACGGGCTCGCCGAAGCCTCTCGTCAGGAACTGGCTTTGCTGACCCAGCACGCGATGAGCCGTGTCAGCGAGCGGCATCGAATGGTCCTGGCCCTGCGGTTCTACGAGGACTTGCCGCACGCGGAGATTGCCCAGGTACTGGGCTGCTCGGAGCTGAACGCGAGGGCGATTTTCTGTCGAGCCAAACTCGGGCTCGCCCGGGAACTCAAGAAACTCGGTGTAGGCCAAAAGGGGCTGCTGCCGGCACTCGTCGCCTTCGGAATGCTGACCCTGCCTCCATCGGCCGCGCCGGCCGCCACGGTCACCGTCAGTTCGACGGCGCTCGCCGAAGGCGTACTCGC
>JAPKGY010000600.1 GCA_026647385.1 Phycisphaerae bacterium
TATCCGGCTCCATCCGCACATACTCCTGAAACCCGGAGCCTTGTAATGGGCCGGCTGAAACATCGGTTCCTGCCAGCCCCAAACGGCGATCACCGGCGGCACACCAGCGGGCAGCCGAAGCGATCGAAGCGACTCGTCGCTCTCGGCTCCCGTTGCCGGCGTTGCCGCGAGAAGCACACCCAGCCAGGTGTATCTGCACACAGCCAGTCTCCTTCCCGCAGGGTACTCATTCAAGCATTTCTGCTGCCACGCCAGGAGCATCCAATAATGGCCAGGGGTCCAGCTTCAACAAACTCATTGCGAGATTGTTTTCCTCAGCCGTCCCAGCGCCTGTATGTATGAATCCTGGATCACGCCGTGCTTGTCGGGGGGAACGTTGAGCAGAAGATTCACGCCGCGCGATCTGCAACCGGCGTAAAACTCGGCCAGGGCCTTGTCCGCCCGGAGAGCGTCCTGGGGCGAGTAAAACCAGGTCTGCCCCAGAGTTGCACAGCATTCGCCCGCGATGTAATACTCCCGCCCCTGAATGGTTCGCCAGTTTCCGAACCCCGCCTCCGGAGGCAACGTCTGCTCCAGGCTGATGGCATCGCAGGGCCAGACGTACGCCTCGCGGAAGGACTCTCCGTTGTTCGTGCCGTGATTGGCTACCACAACAGCGTCCGGCTGCAGCGACGTGACATGCTGATAAAGGAACGCGCGATACCCGCGTCCGAGCACGCCGGGGATGTCGATCCACACCTCGGCCATCGGTCCGTAGTGGGTCAGTAGTTCGGTCATCTGGGCGGTCACAAAATCCTGATACAGCGACGACGTGTAGGCCGCCAGGTATTCCGGCTTGTCCGGATGGACAACCATGCCGTCGCGCAGCCGGGTGAAATCGGGCGGGTTGACGTAGACGCCGAAGGGCTTGTCGGAATGCGTGCGGCTGCCGAACCGGTGGCCGTTGTCCCACGAACAGTAGTAGAAACCCGGCAGGACGCCCCGTTTGCGGCAGGCGTCCACAAACAGCTCCATAACGTCGGCCCGGTTGCCGCTATGGGCGACGGTGTAGTCCGTTTGTTTGCTGGGCCACAGGCAATGGCCGCTGACGTGCTTGGCGGTGAGAACGGCGTATTTCATGCCGGCGTCGCGGGCCACACAGACCCACTGGTCGACGTCCAGCCGATCCGGGGCGTAGGCCCCGGCGGGGGCCCGCTCCTCGGGCGCCTCCTGCTCCACGAAGGTGCTCATCCCGAAATGGATGAACATGCCGTAGCCCAAAGCCTCCCACTGACGGAGTCGGCCAAGGTCGAGTCGTTGATGCCCACGTTTGGGGGCGAGGGGCTCCCCGACCGATCCTCCGACCCGGCTGCTCGTCGCCGCACAACCGGCGATGGATGCCGCCAGGGCGCCCTGGCCGGCGCCGACGATGAATTGCCGTCTGGTCAATCGAGTGCTGGTCAAGATTTCCTCCCTTGCCGGTAAGGACGACCGCGGGGACGCGGAGGGATCAAGATACCGGCCGGGACCGGCTGCCACAAGAAATCGGTAAAAAGCCGCCCATGGACGCCTCCGCCTCGATGGTGCACAATATGCCCCCGGCCCGGACGTGTAGGGTTTCGCCCCGGGTCCGAAACGAATACGACCACTGAAGCCTGGAGCGAGGAGACGACGTATGAGAATGAACCGGAGTCGCGTGTTGCGTGCATTGGCATTGCTGTCCTCGGGCGCGATCGTACTGCAGACCAGCGGATGTGATCTCACCCTGCAGTTCCTCCAGACCGGACTGCTGGGCGCGATCGGCGGAATGCTCTACTACCTTTCCCGCAACGTCTGACGGGATGGCCGCCCCCAGGCTACCCGGCTCCCCGTAAGCCAAACCTCGGCGCGTCCGCCAATGAGCCGCGGACTTCAATCCGCGCGGTTTCGCGGATGCGCGCCGAAGGCACCACCATTGAGCCAAGGAGACCCTGGCAGTGTTCAGGACGGAACCGGTTCTCGAGGATGCGCTCTTCAAAGTGCGCGAAAAAACTCCCACGACGATCTGCAAGAGCGACGTCGAGGCTGCGGGTCGGGTCGCAAGGATCGTCGCCGACACCATTCGTGCGAATCAGCCGACCGGTAAACCCACCGTGCTCGGCCTGGCGACCGGCAACACACCCGTCGGCGTTTACCGCGAACTCATCCGGATGCACAAGGAGGACGGACTCGACTTCTCGAACGTCGTGACGTTCAATCTCGACGAGTATTACCCGATGCAGCCGGACAGCATCCAGAGCTATCACCGCTGGATGAGGGAGAACTTCTTCGACCACGTGAACGTGCCGGCCGCCCATATCAACATCCCTGACGGGACCCTGCCGGAAAAGAAAATCGCCAGGTACTGCGAGGCTTATGAAGCCAAAATCAAGGCCGCCGGCGGACTGGACATTCAGATCCTCGGCATCGGACGCACGGGCCACATCGGCTTCAACGAGCCCGGCTCCTCGCGCGAGTCGCGCACCCGGCTGATCTCGCTCGACCGGGTAACCCGGATGGACGCCGCCGCCGACTTCTTCGGCGAGCCGAACGTCCCCCGCCAGGCGATCACCATGGGCGTCGGGACCATCCTCGAAGCCAAGCGCGTCCTGCTGATGGCCTTCGGCGAACAGAAGGCCCCCATTATCCGCAAGACCGTCGAAGGCAGGATTACCCATACGGTGCCGGCCACCTTCCTGCAAACCCATCCGAACGCCGAGGTCATCGTCGACTTGGCCGCCGGCGCGGACCTGACTCGCATGGACACGCCCTGGCTGCTCGGCGAGATCGAATGGACCGAGGGGTACGAGCATCGCGCGGTCATCTGGCTCAGCCTGACGGCCGGCAAGTCCATCCTCAAGCTCGGGCAGGACGATTACGACAACAACCACCTCGCCTCCCTGCTGCGCCAGGCGGGACCGGTGGACGACCTGAACGTCCGGGTCGCCCGCCGGCTGTTCAATACACTGAGACGCCACGGCATGCTGCCGAACGACAAGAAGGTGCTCTGCTTCAGCCCGCATCCGGACGACGACGTGATCAGCATGGGCGGAACGCTCAGCGCCCTGGTCCGCAGCGGCTGCGACGTCCACGTCGCCTACATGACCAGCGGCAACATCGCCGTCTTCGACGACTACGCCCGCCAGATGCTCAACACCTGGGCGGACTTG
>JAPKGY010000601.1 GCA_026647385.1 Phycisphaerae bacterium
CGGCCCAGGCGGTGGCCGAACCAGGTCGTCAGCGGGACGTAGAGGTAGCCGATCATGAACAGGCAGAGGAAGGGGACGCCGATCGTGATCCGGTGGTTGAACAGGCACATCAGCAGGCAGGCTTGCCTCGTCCCGTCGGTCATCCGTTGCTTGCGTCCAATCAGGCAGGATGCACTATAATGTGGTACCCAAGCCACTTTCGATACCACATTAAGTGTCATCTTCCCACATCAGTCTTTCTTGGCCCATTCGGCGTCCGGGCCGCGTCGGACGCACTTGATCTTCTTGTCGGCCTTCAGCCGGTTCAAAACCTTGCGCACCGTCTCACGGCTCACGCCCGGGCACAGTTCCTCAACCTGCGTGATCCGAAATCGTGTCGGGAGGCGTTCGATGGCCTGTGCAACCAGCTCGCCTTTGGCCCCACGCGCGGACGTGAATGTGCCGACTCGCTCGGAGAACTCTCGGTACGCCGCCAGCACCGTCCCCGTCCAGTAGCTCCACCACGGGGTCAGGTCGTGTTCGCCCTCGTGCCAACCCTGCGACGATTCGTAAAGCGTCTCGTAGTAGGTTTCCTTGGTCTGCTCGATAATCCGTTCGAGGCTGATGTACCGCCCGACATGGAACTCCGCCTGATACAGCAGGAGCAGCGTCAGCAACCGGGCGATCCGCCCATTGCCGTCCCCGAACGGGTGGATGCACAGGAAATCCAGCACGAACGAGGGGATCAGCAGCAGCGGATCGATCTTGCTATCCTCGATCTCCTGTTGATACAAGCGGCAAAGATCCTGCACGTGCTTCGGCGTGCCGACCGCCGATACCGGTTGGAACCGCAGCCTCGCCCGTCCATCCGGCAGGCGTTCGATGATGCGGTTGTCCTTGGTCTTGAACTGCCCGCCGCCGCCCGGCACCAACCGGAACATGTCGGCGTGCATCTGAAGGATCAGCTTCGGAGAGAGTCTCATATCCGCGTGCCGGGTGTGAATCGCATCCAGTACGGCCCGGTACCCGGCCACCTCCTGCTCGGGGCGGTCCTTGGGCCGCGTCTTCCTGGCCATCAGTTCCTTGAATCGCTGCGGCGGTACGGTCACGCCCTCGAGCCGGTTGGAGCTTTCCGTGGATTGAATCATGGCCACCTGCCGCAGCGTCTCCAGCATTTCGGGGCTTTGCTGGGCGTACAGGTCTTCCTTGCCCTGAAAAGTGCCGATCTGCCGGATCGTGGCCACCAGCTCGGGCGTGATGCGCTGTTGGCGAATGTGGTCGTGCCGGAAAGATCGCATGGTTCACTCCGTGGGCGGGAAGGGATAGACGTTGCTCCCACAAGACGGGTGCAGCAGCATTATGAAGCGTCTAGTCCCCTCAGTCCACTGGGAGACAGTAAAACCCCACGGGCTTTGGAAAAGAAAGGCGAAAAGCCCCCTCACGCCGCACTCCTCGCCGGGGCTTCGGCCGGCTTGGGTGGGGTGGCGGGGGTTTCGGCTGTTTGGCGGCCCAGGCGGTGGCCGAACCAGGTCGTCAGCGGGACGTAGAGGTAGCCGATCATGAACAGGCAGAGGAAGGGGACGCCGATCGTGATCCGGTGGTTGAACAGGCACATCAGCAGGCAGTAGAGCAGGTAGACCCCGAGCGTCAGTTCGACGAACGGTTGCAGCTTGACCCGGCGCCGGCCGGTGCGGTTGATGCGGTCGACGTCGCGTTTCCAGGCGTCGCTCGAGGCGGAATCGCCGAACTTGGGCGTGCGGACGAACTCGCCGCAATGGCCGAAGAAGCCGGCCAGCACCGCCCGGGCATTGTTCAGCGAAATGCCGATACCCAGGGCCATCAGGAACGGGACGTACTTGAGACTGTCGGCCCAGGTCTTGAACTGTTCGCGCTGGCTGGCCACATAGAAGGTCGTCGCCCCGCAGGTGGCCAGCAGCAGCACGGACGCGTCGAAGAAGTATCGCAGCCACCCTTCCCCGAAGACGTGCAGCTTCAGGTAGACGACCGGATACAGCATCAGCGTCAGGGCGGTGACGTAAATATAGACCGTACACGAGGTCAGGTGGAAGAAGGCCTCCGTTTTGATCCGCAAGGGCAGGCGGGATCGCAGGATGGTGGGCAGGAGCTTCTTGCAGGTCTGGGCCCCGCCCTTGGCCCAGCGGTACTGCTGCTGCTTGAAGCTCTCCATATCCGGAGGCAGCTCGGCCGGCGAGGTCAGGCTCGGCAGGAAGAGGAACTTCCAGCCCTTCATTTGGGCGCGATAGGACAGGTCGAGGTCCTCGGTTAGCGTGTCGTGCTGCCATCCGCCGGCATCGTCGATGCAGGACCGCCGCCACAGCCCGGCTGTCCCGTTAAAGCTCATGAATCGCCCGGACCGGTTGCGGGCGGCGTGCTCGATCACGAAATGGCCGTCCAGCAGGATGGCCTGCGACTTGGTCAGCAGCGACAGGTCGCGGTTCAGGTGCTCCCAACGGGCCTGGACCATCCCGACGCGCGGGTCGGTGAAATAATGGATCGTTTCGCGAATGATCTCGACCGGCGGCATGAAGTCGGCGTCGAAGATGAGGATGAACTCACCCTTGGCGGACTTGAGCCCGTTGCTGAGGGCACCGGCCTTGTAACCGGTGCGGTCGGTGCGGTGGATGTACTCGATGTCGAAGCCCTCGGCCCGCCATCTCTCGACGGCTTCGGCCGCGATTTGAACGGTTTCGTCGGTGGAGTCGTCGAGCACCTGGATGTGCAGCCGATCGCGCGGGTAGTCGATCCGGCAGGTGGCGTCGATGATCCGCCGAGCGACGGCCTTCTCGTTGTACATCGGCAGCTGGATGGTCACGACGGGCAGTTCGCGGAAGCAGGCCTGAAGCTTCGGGGTATTGCGACGGTACTTGTAGAAGAGGTGGACCAGTTGGTAGCGGTGCAGGCCGTAGAGGCAGACCAGCAGCAGAACGATCGTGTAGAGGGCCAGAAAGGCCTGCACGACCGGATCGTGAATGGATAAAGCCGAAACTGGATCGCTCATGGTGCCGATGACTCCTGAAAGCCTGCGTTCCCGGTTTCGTGTCCCTGGGGCCCGGTCAGATTCCGTAACGGTGAGGCCGCGCCGCAAATCATGATGTCGGCCCTGCCGATGGCCGTCAAGCCTTGGGAATTACAGGGCCGCGGCAATCCGCCGGACGACCT
>JAPKGY010000602.1 GCA_026647385.1 Phycisphaerae bacterium
GAAGGTAAAAGGCCAAAAGGCGCATTGTCAGAAGATACCACGTCCACGACAACAATCACGGGAACTATTAGAGGCATTGCAGATAAAGTTGCCGGAGGCATTGCCGAGCCGGAATATCCGTGTGGTCACGAGAAAAAAACCGATCGTCCGGGCCGCCTTGATCAATTCCATCGAACACATCGGGCACGGGGCCAACATCCGGTCGATGCCGTCCCGCTCGGCGATCGCCAGGTTCCGCGCCGGCAGCGCGGTGGCCAGCTTCTCGTTGATCGAGTGCGCCGCCGTCGCGCCGCAGCACGTCCAGTCGTCCAGCTCGCTCAGTTCCACGTCGAGCCTGTCCAGGCAAGCCCGAAGGGACTTCTCGTAGTCGTTCGAGGAACCGTGAAGCGCACAACCCGGGTAGTAGCCGATCCGCATGTCTCGTATGCCCCAACTCACGCCCAGAACGCCCGCGAGCCTGTCCATGCCCCGCATCGCTCGCGGCTTCGCAGGACTGATCACTCTCCGTCCCGACCCTCCGACAGGCAGCGGGCGAATATCCGGTCCACGACGCTCCGGTCCCGAACCGCCTCACCCATCAAATGGAACTTGCCGCGCCGGATCATCTTCGGCGCCAGCAGTGAATCCTTGAACAGGAACGGAACGCTCAGGTCCTTGAGGAATGTCTTCGTCTTGAAGAAGCCCACCAACTCCAGTTCCCTGAGTCGGCCGTTGCGGCGGATATTGTCCAGAAAGACCTTCTGGAAAATCACCGTCCGCCGGACGCCCGGACAGTCCACCCCGTTCTCGACCGACAACTGCCGCAGCGCATCCATGATCCCCGCGCAGTTCACCGACTTCGGACAGCGCGTCGTGCACGTCTGGCAGGAAACGCAGAGCCAGATCGCCTCCTTGCGCATCGCCTTCTCGACCCGATCCGTCTGCACCAGGCGAACCACCTGGTTCGGCTGCGCGTCCATCCGGTCCGCGACCGGACAGCCGGCGGAACACTTGCCGCATTGGTAGCAATCGCCCACCTCCGTGTGGGCCAGGCTCTCCACAGTTCTAAAAGAAGGTTGCATGTGCCCCTGCGCTTTGCGTGGTCGTCCCATCTCGCCGTGAATGCGCTCGCCGCCTCCTCGCCACACACCGGGAAGACGCTCAATCCCGGGGAAGAAGAACCATCTTACATCATCGCGGAGCATTCTCCAACCGCTCCACGCATCTTCTTCCAATTCAGCGCACGCTGAGCACCATTAGCTGTAACAGCTATCACAGATTGCCCCTGAAGAAGCGTTCGAAGATGGCGTTCTCCGCCAAGACGCGGCGCTGTTCGTTCGTTTGGCCGCGACCCGAAGGGGAGCGTTTCCCATCCCCTAGCCACGACCTTCCTCCTGACCTCGTCGAACGCCAATGGGGAGCGTTTCGATCCCCTTCCTTGAACCCGGCAATTGACCACCCCGCCGGGCGGGCATATGTTGCGGGTACGTACCCCTGCAACCGGTGGGGTACGCCTCCAGCGACAAAGACATTTGGAGGTCGTTCCATGCTCGGCAAGGTCCTTATTCTTTCCGCCTCCGCGGGCGCGGGCCACCTTCGAGCCGCCCAGGCCGTCGAAAAAGCCTTCGGCCAACTCCAGGCCGCCCGCGAAGTCCGCAACATCGACGCCCTGGATTACACCAACAAGCTGTTCCGCAGCCTCTACTCCAAAGCCTACATCGACCTGGTCAACGCCGCGCCCGACGTCCTCGGCTGGCTCTACGATCAGCTCGACAAACCCTGGAAAAACGAGCGCCGCCGCCTCGCCCTGAACAAACTCAACACCCGCCCCTTCGTCAAAATGCTCGAGGAATACCAACCCGATATCGCCGTCTGCACCCACTTCCTCCCGGCCGAGATCATCTCCTGGCTGAAGGCGAAAAAACGCCTTCGCTGCCGCCAGGCCATCGTCGTTACCGACTTCGACGTCCACGCCATGTGGTTGTGCCATCACTACGAACAATATTTCGTCGCCCTCGACGAGACCCGACAGCACCTCATCGCCCTCGGCATCCCCCCCGAGAAGATCGCCGTCACCGGCATTCCAATCGACCCGGTCTTCGCCCAGCCCAAAGACAAGCGCCGGATGCGCGTCAAACACAACCTCGATCCCGATCGAACCACGATCCTCGTATCCGCAGGTGGTTTCGGCGTCGGGCCGATCGAGAACGTCATGACCTCGCTCCTCGAACTCAAACGTCCGGCCCAGATCGTCGCGATCAGCGGCCGGAGCGAGGAACTCCGCAAGAAGCTCTCTCGCCTCGCCCACCGCCGCGGCCCGCACGGCGCGTCGCTCACCGTCGTCGGCTTCACGACCGAAATGGATGAATACATGGCCGCCGCCGACCTGGCTGTCGGCAAGCCCGGCGGGCTCACCACCTCCGAAGCCCTGGCCCGCGAACTCGTGACGGTCATCGTCAACCCGATCCCCGGCCAGGAAGAGCGCAACTCCGACCATCTGCTCGAGGAAGGCGTCGCCATTCGCTGCAACAACCTGCCCGTACTGGCACATAAAATCGACACGCTCCTCGACGATCCCGCGCGCCTGGCGACCATGCGGGCCAACATCCGCCGACTCGCCAAACCCCGGGCGGCCCGCGACATCGTCCAGCGCCTCCTCGAATTGGCGTGAAATAGGCCGCCGGGTGCAATCGTTCTCACTATCAGGCGTTTAGACGGCCAACCACGGGCCGTCGCACGACTCTGCCAAACGGGATAGAATGACCCCCGCCGGTCGAACCAGACAGGCCGGCGCCGGCGTAATGAAAAGGTGCCCATGGCCCGGTCCAGCATGATCTCCGGTTTCCACGCGGTCTCCGCGGGACGTGGACAACTCTACCTCACCGCCTCCTGCGCCCCCTCGGACAATCCCCGGCAAGCCGCGGTCGAGGCCTACTCACAAATCGCCGCGACCCTCCGCGAATCGGGTGCCGAAATCGTCCACGAACGCATCCTTGGCAGCCTGCCTGCCCGCGATGCCGTGCTCGCCAGCCGAGATCAGACCCTGCGTTCCAAAGGCCTGCCTTCTGAAACCCCCGTGACCTACGTCGAGGGCCACCCGGTGTGGGGCGGCGGGCTGGCCGGTGTGTTGATCCGCGCCATCGCTCCGCCCACATCCGGGGACCGCGTCTGGACCATC
>JAPKGY010000603.1 GCA_026647385.1 Phycisphaerae bacterium
CTCGGCTATCCCGCCGCTTACGCTCTCGCCAAACCGACGCGCCTCGAAAAATTTCTTGACCCCTTGAAGCTCCGCCGGCCGTCTACGACGCCGATTACGTTGTCCTCGAACCCGCTCCAGACCCCAAGGGATATCGCCTGATCTGGGCGGATCTCCTCGACTGGTCGTGGCAACCCATTGCGGATTCCGCGCCGATCGCCTACACCTCGAAGCCTCACCCGCGGTGGCAGTGGACTCAGTTCCTCGCGAACACGATCCGCGATCGTGCCGGCGCCGACCTGTACGTCTCCTTCTCCGACCGAATGCTTTATCTCGAGCCGGCAGCACTTGTCGGCCCGCTGTCGGCGCACGACTTCCACCGCTGCTTTCGGAACGAGTGGCTGCTCATCGTCCACCTCAGGCGGGAATTCGTGCGGGGGTGGCTGACCCGGATGCGGGCTTCGTTTCCCAATCTGGTGGTGGCTGGGGCGCCCGGGGAAAAGCCGGGCGGCGCGTCGCCCGGTCTGAAGCCGGCGCGAGATTCCGCCGGCTCGCGATCGGACCTGTTGACTGTGGTTCTCCCCGCGGATTCCGCGGTATTCGAAAGGCTCAAGCCCGGGCCCGGTCTGCCGGGTACGCTCGCCGAACTGGAGCAGTTGAAGGGCGTTTACGAGGACATAAAAGAGTTCACGCCGATCCCGCTCCATAACGTCGATGGACTCATCGCTTTTCTCCGGGAAAACCCGAACGTCGATCTTGATGCCCTCCTGGATCAGCAAGCCCGGCCGGCCCGGCCGCAAACGCTTGAAGCCGTCAACGCCTTGCGAGAGGTGGGCCTGTGAGACCCCTTTCCTCTCAAGCGCACGTTCCGAAAAGAGCCGCCGGCTTCAGGTCGCGACGGCGACTCGCCCATGACGACCCGCGCGGCTGTCCCCGGCGGGAGAACGCGCGGAACCGGCATACGATCGGCCTGACCCGCCGAACATACGCCGGATGGCTCGTTGCGATCGTCGGCGCTGCCACCGCCTGGTCCGGCATCCAGGACTCCGATCCCGCCGCTCCGCTCCTCATTCACGAGAGCACGACCGGCGCACAACTCTTCCTCGTCCCCGAGCAGCCGGGCAACGCGAATTGTTACGCCCTTGTCGATCCCGCCGCGAAACAGGCCGCCGTGATCGACCCGGGCGGCCGAAGCAGCCAGGCGATGGCCGACTATCTCCGGTCTCGCGGCATCCGGGTACGCTATGTCCTGATCACCCACGCTCATACGGATCACGTCAGCCACCTGGACTATTACCTGACCCATACCCAGGCCGATGTGGTGATCCATCCCGTGGAACTCCAACTCCTTCGCGATCGCCGGAAATCGAACGGCCACGATCCCGACGGACTGGACGCCCGGGGATGCCTGCTCCGGACCGACGAGCAAACCATCGAATTCGCCCATGTCCGGCTCAAAGCCTTGCTCATCCCCGGCCATACCCTCGCGTCGCTCGCCTACTCCTGGGTCGGCGAGGACATCGTGTTCAGCGGCGACGCCCTGTTCCGCGGATCGATCGGAAGGACCGACCTGCCCGGCAATGCCGGTGAGGCCTGTCTGGTTGCGTACATTCGCGCGAAATTACTGTCTCTGGACGATCGTGTCCGGGTGCTGCCCGGCCACGGGGCGTCCACGACGATAGGCCGGGAGCGGACCGCGAACCCGTTCCTCCGGGATGAACGGAGAACGAAGCGCCCGGCGGCCCCGAACCGCCAGCCGGATGACTCAGGCAAACAGTGAAACGATCCTCACGCCATAGGAGATATGATATGTATTGGATGATGCTCATCGGTTTGGAACTGAGCGGAGGGCTCTGTCTGGCAGCCGACAGCAGTGGCATGCCGCCGGCGGATGATTTGGACCGGCTGACGCGAAAACTCGAGGCGGACCCCGCCGCCGCCCTCGTTGCCGCGCGGGATGTGTTTGACCGCTGGTGCAAGGCGTCGCCCGATCTCAACTCGCTCGAGCTGTTCCGTCATCGTCTCTCGGCCTGCGAGAGCCTGCGAAAGGAAATCCTCCGCCGGCTTCAGGCCGTCGGCCAAGGCGCGATCCAGGAACTGGTCGGCTCGGACTTGTGGGACGACGGGCGGCCCGTGCGCGGAAAGTCCGGTCAACCATCGGCTGCCTCCGCGACATCCACCCCGCTCGTGCCGCCGGAACAGCTCTACAGGCTCTACCTCCCGCATTTTCAGTATGCCATCGACACGCGCGACTTGCAGCCGGCCGAAAAGTCTTTCCTGAGGGCGTATTACAACGCCGAAGTCCGGGATGCCATCGCCGGTGTGGTCCAGGTCGGCCGACCGCTCGCCGCCGCCCGAGACCGTCACGGCCTCGCGCATCTGGAATGCTACCTCCTCCTGCTGCCTCTTCTGCATGATACCTCGCGCTTTTCCGCGGACTCCCTTCGCGGCCTGCCCGACTGGATGTTCGCCCCCGATCGCCTGCGGGCCCTGAGCGATTTCTGTCTCTTCCGCGCGGGCCGGCTGGATGCGGCCGAAGCCATCGCCGTCAGTATGAACAAATCGAAAAGCCCCTCCGAAGCCGGTATCGAGTTTTACACGGAGGCGTCGGCCCGATGCGCGGTCGCCCATATGCCCGGGGTGGCTGTGGAATGTCTCAGGGCCGCGATCGGTCGCATGGATGGTCGCGACCCCCGTGCGGTGGGGCTGCGGTTTCAGATCTGCGACATCTGGGCCGGAGTGAAGAACTGGGCCCTCGCCGCCGGAGAAGCCGGCGGTATCGCACGCGATTACCCGGGCCAGGCCGAGGCCGGTCGGGCCTTGTGCCTTCGTTTGGAATACCTGGCGGCTCAGGGCGACAACCAGGCAATCCTTTACGAGGTCGACGACGCCATCAACCAGCCATTCTGCAAGGAATGCCTCCCACGTCTGCTCTATCAGAAGTGGAGCGTTTTGCGCGAAGCCGGCCGGGGGCCGGAAGCCACCCTCGTCCTGAAGGATTTCCTCAACCGTTATCCCAAGGAGCCATTCGGCGCGGAGATGTACTTCGCCATCGCCCGCGACTGCCTGGCTGCTCAGCGCTACCACGAAGCCTTGGCCGTCCTCGAATCACTCAAGGCCCATTATCCCGATTCGCCATCGGCGAAGCAGTCGGCCGCCTTGATCGACAAATTGTAC
>JAPKGY010000604.1 GCA_026647385.1 Phycisphaerae bacterium
CCTTGATCCCCAGATTTATGCTGGATATGAGTGTGGGAGCCCTCACAGGTTATCTCATGGCGAAATTTATCGTAATCTTCATCAATCGAACGACCTGGAACGCGAGCGGGGCATCACCATCCTGGCGAAGAACATCGCGATCGCCTACCAGGACGTGAAGATCAACCTGATCGACACCCCCGGCCACGCGGATTTCGGCGGCGAGGTCGAGCGGGTCCTGAAGATGGCGGACGGGGCGCTGCTGCTGGTGGACGCGTTCGAAGGGCCGATGCCGCAGACGCGGTTCGTCCTGCGCAAGGCGTTCGAATACGGGCTTCGGCCTATCGTGGTCATCAACAAGATGGACCGGATCGATGCCCGCCCGAACGAGGTGCTCGACGAGGTCCTGGATCTGTTTATCGAGTTGAACGCGCACGACGACGCGCTGGATTTTCCGGTGGTCTATACCTCGGCGACGCAGGGCTACGCGGCCCTGAAGCCGCAGGATCGGCCGGAAAACGTGTTCGCCCTGTTCGAGACGATCCTCGATCACGTGCCGGCGCCCGATGCGGATGAGAACGCTCCCGTCCAGATGCTGATCACGACGCTGGACTATAACGACTACGTCGGGCGAATCGGGATCGGGCGGGTCTTCGCGGGGACGCTCCGGGCGGCCCGGCCGGTGACGATCATCCGGCGCGATGGGCGGCACGCGCAGGGGCAGATCGCCGAGCTGTTCGTATTCGACGGGCTCGGGCGAAAAAAGGTCGAAGAGGTCAAGGCCGGGGACATTTGCGCCGTGGTCGGGCTGGAAGAGGTCGACATCGGCGACACGCTCGCCGATCCGGAGAACCCCGTACCCCTGGCGATCATCAACATCGACGAACCGACGCTGCACATGACTTTTCGAGTGAACGACTCACCGTTCGTGGGGCGCTCGGGGAAGTTTCTGACCAGCCGGCACTTGCGGGATCGGCTCGAAAAGGAGTTGCAGCACAACGTGGCTTTGCGGGTCGAGCCGGGGTCGACGCCGGAGGAGTTCAACGTTTCCGGGCGAGGTCTGCTGCACCTGTCGGTGCTGGTCGAGAACATGCGCCGCGAGGGCTACGAACTGGCGGTGGGCAAGCCCAAGGTGATTTATCGCGAGTCCGGCGGCCACAAGACCGAGCCGATCGAGCTGTGCGTCGTCGACGTGCCTTCGCAATACGTCGGGCCGGTCATGGAGCTGATGGGCATGCGGCGGGGCGTCTGCACGAGGATGGAGACGCGGGGCGAGTATTCGCACATCGAGTTCACGGTACCCGCCCGCGGGCTGATCGGGGCCCGCAGCCGCCTGCTGACCGCCACCAACGGTACGGTGATCATGCACCACAACTTCTACGAGTACGAACACCTGCGCGGGAGCATCCCCGGGCGGACCAACGGGGTGCTCATCGCCAGCGAGCCGGGGCAGGTTCGCGCGTATGCCCTGGACGGGCTGGCGGACCGGGGCGTAATGTTCGTCGCGCCCGGCGAGGACGTGTACGAGGGGCAGATCGTCGGCGAGCATTGCAAGGACAACGACATCGTGGTCAACGTATGCCGGGCGAAGAAGATGACCAACATCCGGGCGGCCTCGGCGGACAAAACCGTCGTCCTGAAGCCGCCGCGCGTCCTGACGCTCGAAATGGCCCTGGAATTCATCGACGACGACGAACTGGTCGAGATCACGCCGGACGCGATCCGTCTGCGCAAGCGGCTGCTCATGGAGCACGACCGCAAACGGGCCCAGCGGGCGGAGCGACTGGGGTAACCGGATGAGTCCCGTCAGGTCAGCGTCGGCAGCGGCCGGCGGGCCGTCGCCGGGCTCTGAACCGGCAGCGTGACGATGAAGCGCGAACCCCTGCCTCGCTCGCTCTCCACGCGGATGTTTCCTCCGAGAAGCTGGGAAAGCTCCTTGCTGATCGCCAGGCCGAGGCCCGAACCGCTGTGCTCGCGGGTTACCGACGAGTCGAGCTGCCAGAACTTCTCGAAGATGCGCTCCTGATCCTCCGGAGTAATACCCGGGCCGGTGTCGGAAACGGTGATGCAGACCTGCCGGTGCCCGGCGATCGCGACCGCCTCGAGGGAGACGGTGCCTCGCTCGGGCGTGTACTTGATCGCGTTGCTGAGAAGGTTGTACAGCACCTGGCGAAGCTTGCCGGCGTCGGATTCCATGCTCGGCAGGTCCTCGGCGAGATCGAGCCGGAAGTTCAACGACTTCTTCTCGATGAGCGGTCGGACGAAGTCACCGAGGGCTTCGCAGATGTCCTGAAGGGAGAACCGCGTCCGGTGGAGTTCGACCTTACCGGCCTCGATCTTGGCCAGGTCGAGCAGGTCGTTGATCAGGTCGAGGAGCATGCGCCCGCTGGTGAGGATGTTGTGGGCGAACCGGGCGGTGCGCTGCTTGTCCAGTTCTCCGGCGGACTGGGCGGTGTCCCGCAACAGGTCGGCGAATCCGATGATCGAGGTGAGCGGGGTCCGTAGCTCGTGGCTGACGTTCGCGAGGAACTCGCTCTTAAGCCGGTTCGATTCGTAAAGTGCGACGTTGGTCTCCGCCAGCTCGCCGAGTCGGGTGTCGAGCGAGCGGTTGATCGTTTCGAGCTCGACGCGGGCCCGTTCGAGTTCGGCCAGCATGGCGTTGAACGCGCCGCCGAGTTCCTGGAACTCGTCGCCGGTATTGATGTCGGCCCGGGCGCTGAGGTTTCCGCCGGCGATGTCCTCGGCCAGGACGGTCAGGTCGCGCACGGGAGCGAGGATGAGCTTCTGAACGATGATGTAAAAGACGAGCACCGCCAGGAATCCCGCCAGCAGCCCCGCCAGCACGAACATGAATCGCGTCCACAACAGAACGCTGCTCAGGTCAGGTGCCTTGAGCTGTACGTCAATGAGGCCGACGAGGGGCTGGCGGCCGGCCCCGCTGTCCTCGCCGCGGACGGCCATCACCAGCCGATACGTCGTGGAACTGTCGACCTGTTCGTCCGTCCGCATCTCGTTGAGCTTCTTGTCCCGGCTCATCTGGAGTATGCACTCGCGCTGAAAGTCATCGAGTTCCACCCGAGGTGGAGCGCCAGGATCAAGCCGCCGGCGCGGCCGGCGGCGCCGTCACTCTGCGCGAACTTGAAGGCGCCGAAGATGATCAACAGCACCGGCCA
>JAPKGY010000605.1 GCA_026647385.1 Phycisphaerae bacterium
GCAGACGGTGCGGAACACGCCGGGTATCGCACCTTCGGGATTGGACATCTCAGAAGCCGCGGAAGGTCACGCGCGTCAGGCTCACTCTTCCGCCTGGGTTTCCCGCCTCGGATCGAGCCAGGCGTAGACCGCGGGCAGGACGACAAGGGTCAGGATGGTACTGCTGATGATGCCGCCGATGACCACGGTGGCCAGCGGGCGCTGGACTTCGGCGCCGGTGCCGGTGGCCAGGGCCATGGGCACGAAGCCGAGCGAGGCGACGAGGGCGGTCATGAGCACCGGGCGCAGGCGGGTCATCGCGCCGTTCACGATCGCTTCATCGCGCGCCACACCTTCCGACCGAAGCTGGTTGATGAAGGTCACCAGGACCAGGCCGTTGAGCACCGCCACACCGGACAGTGCGATAAAACCGACGCCCGCTGAGATCGAGAACGGCATGTCGCGCAGCCACAAGGCGACCACGCCGCCGGTCAGGGCGAGGGGCACGCCGGTGAAGACGAGCAGCGCCTGGCGGATCGATCCGAACGTGGTGAAGAGCAGAATGGCGATCAGTCCCAAGGCCATGGGGACCACGACGCTCAGTCGCTGGCGGGCGGCGATCAGGTGCTCGAATTGGCCTCCCCATCCCAGCCAGTAGCCTTCGGGCAGGTGGCCCAGTTTTTTCTCGATCCGCTCCCGGGCCTCGGCGACGAAGCCGCCCAGGTCCCGGCCTCTCAC
Organism: Phycisphaerae bacterium; assembly: GCA_026647385.1. GTDB lineage: Bacteria > Planctomycetota > Phycisphaerae > UBA1845 > PWPN01 > JAPKGY01. Next base: position 718 of record JAPKGY010000605.1, read on the forward strand.
GTTGCACTGAACGACCACGCGGCGTTTGCCATCCTCGCGGCGGATCTGGCGGGCCGACTCACTGATGCCGATGGCCGCGACGCTGGAGAGCGGGACGTAGCCGGCCTGCGGTCCGGCCCTGTAGTCGGCGCGGGTCAGGTGAATCGAATCCGCCTCCGGTTTCGGCAACGGGATCGGCAGCGATCCCAGCGAATGGAGATCGCCGCGGACGTCGTCGTCGAGCCGGACGACCAGATCGAAGCGGCGATCGCCCTGGATGACCTGCCCGGCGACGGCCCCGCCGAGCGCGATTTCGACCACCTGCTGAACGTCCTCGACGTTGAGTCCATACCGAGCGACGGCCTGCCGATCGATCCGGATGGTCACCATGGGCATGCCGGCCACCTGTTCGATCTTGATGTCCTGCGCGCCCGGGACATCGAGCAACTCCTCGGCAGCCAGAAGTGCGTATCGACGCATGGTCTCCATGTCATCGCCGTAGACCTTGACCGCCACGTCGCTTCGGACGCCGGAGACGAGTTCGTTCATGCGCAGTTCGATGGGCTGGCTGAACTCGTAATTCTGGCCGGGGAGCTTGCGAACGACGGCTTCCATGGCTTCCGCCAGTTCAATCTGGGTGCGCGCCTTCTTCCACTGCTCGCGCGGCTTGAGCACGATGTAGGTATCGGAGACCTCCGGCCCGCACACGTCGGTGACGACCTCGGGCGTACCGGTTCGGGCGAACAGGCCGTCGATCTCGTCGGGGAAGGCTTCGAGCAGGGCCCGCTCGACCTGCTTCTGCATTTCGACGCTCGTGCTCAGGGCGATGCTGGGCATGCGGGTCGGCTGCAGGGCGATGGAGCCCTCGGTGAGCTTCGGCGCGAATTCGCTGCCGGGCCGGGCGGCGATGCCGGCGGTCGCGACCAGAATCACGACGGCACCGACGGCCACGACGAGGCGGTAGCGGACGGCTGCCCGCACGACGGGGGCGTAGAGGGTTTTGGCAGCCCGGACCATCCAGTTTTCCCGCTCCTTCACCCTGCCGCGGATCAGGAGCGCCACCATCGCGGGGACGAAGGTCAGCGTGAGGATGAAGGCACCCGCCAGGGCGCAAATGACCGTGGCGGCCATCGGGCGGAACATCTTCCCCTCGACGCCGGTGAGGGCAAGGATGGGGATGTAGACCGTGATGATGATGGCCTCGCCGAACATGGTGGCCGATCGAACTTCCCGGCTGGCGTCGACGATGGTTTCGAACCGCTCGGAGCGGGTCAGGGGGCGGCCAAGCTGGCCCTGCCTCCGGGCGATGAGCCGCAGGCAGTTTTCCACGATGATGACCGCGCCGTCGACCACGAGGCCGAAGTCGATGGCTCCGAGGCTCATCAAATTGGCACTGATCCGCCCATGGACCATGCCGGTGATCGTCATGAGCATCGCCAAGGGGATGGCCAGCGCGCAAATGACGGCCGCCCGGATGTTACCGAGCATCAGGAACAGGACCACGATGACGAGTAGCGCGCCCTCGGTAAGATTGTTCCGGACGGTCCTGAGCGTTGCGTCGACGAGATAGGTGCGGTCGTAGAGGGTGGAAATCCTGACGTTCTCCGGCAGGAGCCTGCCGATCTGCCCGATCTTGTCGTCCACCCGGCGGGCGACCGTTCGACTGTTCTCGCCGTACAGGAGAATCGCCGTGCCGATGACCGCCTCCTGCCCGTCAACCGTACCGGCCCCGGTTCGCAGTTCGCTGCCCAGCGCGACGTCCGCGACGTCCTTGACGTAATAGGCGACGCCGTCGTGTGTGCCGAGTTTGATGTTGCGAATGTCGTCGATGTCGACGAGCTGGCCGACGGAGCGGATGGTGTACTGTTCGCCGGCGTGCTCGATATACCCGCCGCCGACGTTCATGTTGTTCGCTGCCAAAGCTTCCATCACGTCCCGGAAACTGATGCCATAGGCGATCAGCTTCATGGGGTCGGGGTGGACGTGGTATTGCTTCTCGAACCCGCCCGTGGTGTTCACCTCGGTCAGCCCGGGCAGGGACCGCAACTGCGGCTTGACGATCCAATCCTGGATGGTGCGTAGATCCATCGGCGTGTAGGGAGTCCCGTCGGGCTTGGGGCCGACGGCGTCGACGCTCCAGAAGTAGATCTCACCGAGGCCGGTCCAGATCGGACCGAGGAAAGGCGTACCCACCCCCGCGGGCAGGCTCTCGCGGGCTTCAGCCAGCCGTTCGCCGACCAGTTGGCGGGCGCGATAGAGATCGACGTCGTCGTCGAAGATGACGCTCACCTGGGACACGCCGTAGAAGGAGATCGAACGCACCTGATAATGATGGGACAACTGTCATTGATCAAGCAGGATTAAGCGCGGGTTCTGCCTATCTGGAGGGAACGCCGCTGTCTCCATTGACGTCTAATTTAGACCAGGGTTATGCCAGGACAAGTAATGG
>JAPKGY010000606.1 GCA_026647385.1 Phycisphaerae bacterium
GGACTCTCCCTGGATCTTGACGAGCCCGAGGCGCTGCTCCTCGAACGGGCGGCGGGCCGCCTGCGCGTCCCTGCCGGCGACATCCGCCACTGGGCGATTGTTCGCCGGACCCTGGATGCCCGCCGGAAGGACCGCCCCTGTTTCACCTACAACCTTGAACTCGCCCTGGTTGGCTCGAACCGCCAGGAGCAGGCGGTCGTCCGCCGTCGCCACCGCCCGGACGTCGCCTTCCTCACCCCGGACGAAGTCCCCGTGATCGAACCCGGTCGACAACCGCTCACCGGCCCGCCGGTCGTCGTTGGGTTCGGGCCTTCCGGCATGTTTGCCGCGCTCATGCTCGCCTCGTTCGGCTATCGCCCCCTCGTCCTCGACCGCGGAGCCGACGTCAGCACCCGTCATCGCGACATCATGGTCGACTTTTACCGCAAAGGCCTCTTTCACCCGGAGTCCAATCTCCTGTTCGGAGAGGGTGGAGCGGGCACCTACTCCGACGGGAAGCTCTACACCCGGGTCAAGGACCCCCGGGTCCAAACGGTCCTTGAGATCTTCTATCAGCACGGCGCCGCGCCGAGCATTCTGGTCGACGGCAAGCCCCACATTGGCTCTGACAAGCTGCCGGGCATCTGCCGTCGCATTCGACATAAGATCATCGCCCTCGGCGGAGAGGTTCGCTTCAATGCCCGGGTCGACGATGTGGTGATCACCGAGGGCCAACTTACCCACCTGGTGATCAACGGGGAAAAAACCGCCTGTGGCCCCGTCGTCCTGGCCGTCGGCCATTCCGCGCGGGATACCCTCCGCATGCTCGCCCGGCGCGGCGTGGGTTTCCAGACCAAGCCGTTCCAGATCGGCGTCCGCATCGAGCATCCCCAATCGATGGTCGACTCGTGGCAGTACGGCCCGTCAGCCGGGCACGATCGTCTGCCGCCCGCCGACTATCAGCTCGTAGCCAAAGGGGCGGCCGGAAGCCGCGGCGACGTGTTCAGCTTCTGCATGTGCCCCGGCGGGGCGATCCTCCCGACCCACGAGTCCCCCCACGCCATCTCGACCAACGGCGCCAGCGGTTCGCGGCGCAACGGCCCCAAAGCCAACGCCGGGCTGGTCCTGACCGCCGACCCGCGCGACTTGCACCCCCCGGCCGCCGCCGACCCGCTGGCCGCCTTCGATTTCCTCGAACAGATCGAACGCTTGGCTTTCGAAGCCACCCGCCGGTCCTATCGCGTCCCCGTCCAGCGCGGCTCCGATCTCCTGGCCGACCGTCAGTCCGACGGCTCGCTCGACGTGAGCTACCCGCTCGGCGGCCAATGGGCCGACCTCCGCCGTATCCTCCCCACGGAGGTAATCGAGTCCGTCGCCCGGGCCATCGAGCAACTCGACCGCCGCCTGCCCGGGTTCGGCGGCCCCGACGCACTCGTCACCGCCCCCGAGACCCGCGCCAGCGGGCCCGTTCGCATCCCGCGCGATCCCCAGACCCGCCGCAGCCTGTCGACCGCGGGCCTCTACCCCGTCGGCGAAGGTGCAGGCTACGCCGGCGGCATCGTCAGCGCCGCCATCGACGGCCTGAAAACCGCCGAATCCCTCATCGCCACCTATCGCCCCCCGCGATGAATCTCGCGCCGACGGTGATCCATCGCCTCGCACCCTCGGTTTCGCACTCTTCGTTTCATTCCCTCCGTTTCGTTCCGTGGGTTTCATCCTCTCCGTTTAGCCGCGACCCGAAGGGGAGCGCTTGAACCGTTGTCAGTCTCTAACCTTGGACCAGATGATCAAAGCGTCCACCGCGTGCTCTCAACCCAGGCGGGATCGAATCGTCGGGGACGCACCGGAAAGAAGTGTTTTGTTCAGGCCTCTCGTTGAGCAGACCGTTCGGGTGAGATGAGATCGTTCGCAGGCCCCGTCGCTCATGATTTCCGCCGGGCCCGACAGCGGCGTCATCCTCGTCAGCGTGATCCTGCCAAATGCCCTGATCGCCGCCGGGATCCTGCCGCGGGCGACGCCCACCCGCTTCAACTCGCGGGTCAACGCCAACCGGGCGGTGAGAAACCAGGCCCGAGCGTTCTCCTCGCTGCATCCCACGATGCAGGCGATCTCGGAATACGACATGTTCTCGTATAAACGCAGCGCCAACACCATCCGGTAGCGCATGTCCAGATGGGCCATTGCCCGGCGGGTGAGTTCGCCCAGTTCGCGCTGCCGCACGCCGGACGAGAATTCAATCGTCCGATCGCGGTTCAGGGGATCCGGGGTTTCAAAACCAAGCATCTACGGGACTCCGCCTCACGATCGCCATCGAAACGGCTTTAGCTCACGGCCTCTCGCAACGCCTTTGTCCCTGCGTCCCTTGGCCCTCGTGTCCCGCATTCCCCGCATCATCGGCCTGCCGTCGAAGCCGGCGCCGCGTCTCCGCGGCCCGCCCGATTGCCCGAGCGGTTCCCTGCGCCCCGGCGAACCGATATCGCAGGACTCTCCTTCTGGTTCCGACCCTCTTACCTGTCGTGGTTCAGCCGCTTCAACTATGTGAGCGAACAACCCTTTCCCGATCCTGCGAGCCGGTGGCCGCCCTCTCCTCGGGGCCACCGGCCTGCGCGCCGAACCGATCCCGGATTTGCACCAGACGCGGTCGTTTGGCCGACGTCTTTCAACGTGGGAGATGCGTGGGGTGGCGAAGTGTTATGCTCTTTTTCCAAAAAAACGGCCTGCCCGCGCCCTTTCAGAACTACAAGCTGTAGAGCGGAGGCGAGACATGTGGGCGATTTCAACTGCGATAGGGTATCTCGCCGCGGGGAACGGGGCCTGGACCGTAAAGCATTAAAGGTATTAAAGTTACGTACGCCGGCTTTTCGGTGCCCCCCGCGGGCTTCCTCTTGTAATCTGAAATCCTCAATCCGTGATTCCCTCTCCCGCCGGCAGCCTCGGCCCGTCTGCACGCTACACTGTTCCTGAGTCTGAGGCTCGTCGGTACTGCGACCCAATGACGCGGGCGGTCCGCAACGTCAGTGTCTTCTCCTTTCTTTGAATATAACCACCCTAAGCACAGATATGCCTCTGCATAATCTGATTTTATTTCTAAGATATCCATTACCTCCCTGAATTTTTGGTCGATGAAGGGCACCTTTCCTCTCATCCAGCCAAAATCTT